>CAYURW010000188.1:0-1593 GCA_964447145.1 uncultured Clostridiaceae bacterium | reverse complement strand
CTATCGTATGCCTGCGTTAAAGGCCTGAGCGGAATGCACGTTTTGTGCGTTCAATTAGGGTGGTACCGCGAATATGCCTTCGTCCCTTTCATGACGGAGGTTTTTATTTTTTAAAGGAGGAATAAAAATGGCTGGCAAGAAGCAGCAGGAATTTGTCAAGGAAATAACCCCTATGGAGGAGGATTTTTCTCAATGGTATACAGATGTGGTCCTTAAGACAGATATGGTTGATTATGCACCCGTGAGGGGCACTATGGTAATAAAGCCTTACGGCTATGAGCTATGGGAGGGGATCCAAAGAGTAGCCGACAGCAGATTTAAGGCAACAGGGCATAAAAATGCATATTTCCCCCTTTTGATACCCGAGAGCTTTTTGAAGAAGGAAGCGGATCATTTCAAGGGCTTTGCCCCGGAGGTATTGTGGGTAACCCACGGTGGGGAAGAAGAGCTTACGGAAAGGCTTTTTATCAGGCCGACCTCCGAAACAATAATAAACGATATGTATTCCAAGTGGGTGCAGTCATACAGGGATCTGCCCCTGCTGATAAACCAATGGTGCAACATAGTACGCTGGGAGAAAACGACAAGGCCGTTTCTAAGGACTACCGAATTCTTATGGCAGGAAGGGCACACAGCTCATGCCACTGCAGAGGAAGCCCAGGAAGAAACAATGAAAATACTCGAAATATACAGGCAGGTTGCGGAGGATGAGCTGGCGATCCCGGTAATATTGGGAGTAAAGAGCGAAAGGGAGAAGTTTGCGGGGGCATTAAGAACTTACTCAATGGAAGCTATGATGCAGGACGGAAAAGCGTTGCAAGCAGGGACGTCACACAACCTGGGGCAGCATTTTTCCAGGATGTTTGACATAAAGTACCTGGACAGGGACGGAGTATTAAAATATGCCTGGAGTACTTCATGGGGAACCACTACAAGACTTATCGGGGGAATCATTATGGTCCACGGGGATAACAGGGGCCTCGTAATGCCTCCGAGAGTAGCACCGATACAGGTTGTCATTATTCCCATTGCTTTTCATAAGGAGGGTGTTTTGGATAAAGCCGGGGAAATCAAAAAGGAATTGGAAAAAAGCTTCAGGGTGGAAATGGATGACCGGGATACCTATAGCCCCGGATGGAAATTTAATGAGTGGGAGATGAAGGGAGTCCCCATTAGAATGGAAATAGGTCCAAGGGATATAGAGAATAATCAGGTTACAGTCTTTAGAAGGGATACCCTTGAAAAATCAACGGTACCGATGGACAATCTTGCAGAGACTGTTTCCGTACTCCTCAATGATATTCAAGCCGCACTATTTGAAAAAGCTTTGAAAAACAGAGAAAAAAAGACATATACCATTACAGATTATGATGAGTTTAAGAGAGTGATAAATGAAACTCCGGGTTTTGTAAAAACAATGTGGTGCGGAAGCGGAGAATGCGAAGAAAAACTTAAGGAGGAAACGGGCGCTACAATCAGAAATATACCATTTGAACAAGAGCATGTAGGAGACAGTTGCCTTATTTGCGGCAAAAAAGCAGAGACAATGGTATATGTGGCAAAGGCTTATTGATTGCCTTCATGCAAATCTGC
>CAYURW010000187.1:0-1623 GCA_964447145.1 uncultured Clostridiaceae bacterium | reverse complement strand
CAGAATAATTATCTATAATAGCCGGGAGGGATCAGGTTGAAAAACTCAGGGGTAAGTCCGTTTCTTTTTCTTATATTTATACTGGCAGCCATTATGGTATTGTCTGGGATAACTGTATGGGGAGGATGGGACATTTACCTTATAAATGATTCAGGAAGCTCCCCCGATTCCTGGAACCATGTGACCAACAAGCTGGCCTCCGCATCCTCATTGGGAAACGGACCCTCAAGCGGCAACCCGGGCTCCTTTTACTACTTCAGGACAAGCGGCGGCTCAAGGGAAATGAAGGATGCAATCATATCCAGAACAGTTGTCCTGAATTCGGATCAAAGAACCCTGTGCAGTCTGAATCAGCTTCAGGTCAACTTTTCTTTGGATTACTTCGGATGGAGTGATGATGAGGATAGATTTGTAGTAAGCATCTACAGTGTCAAAGCCAATGAAAGCTGGTCAACAATATACAGTTCAAGCAGCTATGTAGGAGACAGGTCCTGGAGAAGGATGAACATGCCGACAAAGGCTCTCCCTTATGATACTGCAAAGATATATGTAGTCATAACGGCGTTCAGAGAAAGCGGAAGCGATTTGGACGTATATCTTGACAACATCCGATTGTCGCTGATTGACGACAATCCCCCTGTTATGATCAAGGCATCTGTGACAGGGATAAGGGATTACCAGGGAAACTCGGTGCCTCTAAAAAAGGATCCTGTTTCAGGGATATATTTGGACAATTGGGTGAGTATCGGGGAAACAATATATGGAGAGATCGAATTTAACGAGCCTGTAAAAATACAAGGCCCCAGGTATACTCTGAATACTAATATTTCGAACAATGGGAACTGTGTATATGCCGAAATAGAAAGCCCGGAGGGGTCATTTTCTACTACCCACCAATTTAGCATACCCTTTAAATATAATTATTGGAGCAAGGCGGCCAACAGTATAGTTAAGTTTGAGGACAGTATTTTACCTCCTCCTTTTGGAGTAGGATTTTTTGATTTTCCTGTGGCGGACCTGGGAGGGAATAATGGTCCCTCAGATATAATGAAACCAAATATAGAAAATTACGGTGTCAAATTAGACAGTGCTTCTCCGACTATAGACACACCCTGGCATGAATATGAGGGGTACGTACCCGGGAGGTCAACAGTACGGCTAATTATCAGTGAAAAGGATAGAGGGATGGAGCAGGCCCCCTTGACCCTTACTTATTTTTGGGAATATATGAATTCATCAAATATTAAGATAAGGGAAGAGAATAAGACCATAGCTGTAAACGGTACTACCGCAGCTAAGTCAATGGATAGTTTTGGAACCGTTTATACTTTGACTCTGGACATACCCAACGGGAGCAATATTCCGCCCCATCAGGAATTCCGGCTCTATGCTGAAGTAAATGATGCGGCAAGAAGCTCATACAGCAACAGGGCTTTTTTTGGAAGGATCAATCAGAAAGATAATACCCCCCCTGTAATAACATGGGAAAATGGCGGCGATACACCGGAGGATGCCATTTACTATACAAGCCGTATCATTTCCTTCAGTGCAGAAGACCAGGAAAGCGGAGTGCAGGAGGTCAGGTATTTATGGACAAGGGAAGCCGGCAATATTGACAAAAGC
>CAYURW010000186.1:0-2025 GCA_964447145.1 uncultured Clostridiaceae bacterium | reverse complement strand
CAAACGGAGTATATGTCATCCCTGTGTCCTTTATTGTAGCAAATGCAAAGGCATTGGGATATGATGCCGATTATTCAAGGGAAAAGAACATCCTTAACCTTCAGAAAGCAGCTGAAATAAAGGCTGCCCAGAAAGAAATTGTATTGACTAAAGGAGAAAAAAAGTCAATAAAGGTTGAAAAAGTTACCTCAGGAATTAACAAGGAGACAATTACCAGTCAGTGTACCTTTGCACTGGCAAATAATGACGGAATAGTACAGGTGGTGGGGACAACAGGGGAAGTGACAGGCGGGAATATAGGAAGCGCCGAGATAATAATCAGTATCAAAGGCAAAGAAGTTGACAGGGTTACTGCCCACGTTGTTGAATTTGTTCCCAAATACTATCCCACGGCTTTTTATGAGCAGGTATTCGAGAATACCTTCAGGCTGGATAAACCCAACTATACAGATGAATATGGAGTCGTATGGAACAAGGATACCGGAATAATAGTAAAGTATATTGAGGATGACAGCATGGACACGGGGAGTGCCCTGGATATTACGAGCTATGCGGCGGCGGGGTCCGGAGTGGTCGTTGACATGACAAAGCTGCTGGAGAATAGAGCAATTAAGGGGAAGACAATCTCTTTGAAAATATATGCAAAGGCAGTGAGCAAAGATCCGAAGCTCAATGTAATATTAAATATAGGGACCGGCGGTGCAGTTGTAAATGAACAGAAAAATGTGGTCCTGGAGGATAAGTGGAAGGGCATAGATCTTATGAAGGTTAATGTACCGCAAAATGCCAGTAAGATGACTTTGATCATTGCTCCCGGGCGCAACGATCAAATAAAAATCGATTCATTCACTATGACTTCAAATTAAAGAAATATTAAAAGGGGCTGGCAATTACTGTCCGCCCCTTTTATGATTCATATTCATTTTTCCCGTATGTAGCTGTATTGGGTAAGACTGAGATACTGAGCGTTAAGGTTTACTACTGCTGTATTCAGCATATTCTCCAGATCCTTAAGTGAGGATTTGCTTTTTTCCAGGTCAATCTCGGAGATTAAACCCGCCAGATCATATCTAATCTGATTATTTTTTACCGTTATTTGCGTATCTGCAATACTTTTCTTTAGATTTTCTATTGTTTCCATAAGGGTATTCATCCCTGAATACTGGGCGTCCAATGACAAGTCCAGCTCCTTAACGTTTTCGTCGTACTGGTATTTTGCATTGTCATAATCCCTGTTCGCCGTGTACTTCAGGTCTTCAAAGCCGTCCTCTATAGCATCGCTCATTTTTGCCCTGTTATCTTTATAATAATCATACTTATCTTCAATTAAATATTTATAGTATTTGGCAGTAATAAGGGAGTTGTTCAGAGAGAAGAAATTGGCATTGTTTTTTAAATAATCTTCTCTTATCTTTGCCGGGTCTATTGAGAATATATCAGGTATGCCTATTGCCATATCAATATCATCATTGTCAATATCAAGGGCTATTCCTGTTTCCCGGCTGAGGACCGCCATTTTATTCCTGAGCTCTGCAAATGCCGATTCATATTTTGTTTTGGAAGACTTGTAAGCATTTTCAAACTGTGACAGCTCATTTTCTATTGCCATTTCCAATTCCAATCTGAGGTTTGCTATTTCCAGGTCTCTCTTTGCAAGCTCCATAGCGCGCTTTGCATCATCCAGTGAATATTTTGTCTTCATTACGTCATAATAGGCCATTGTCACATTATAGTCCGATTCCCTTTTTATGTCCCCCTTACGGAAAATTTCCAGCTGCCATGCATTATATGCATTATCAACTATTAACTTGCTATTTGCATAATTTAGCGTTTTTTCTACTATTGAGCTGCCCTTTGACGCATTTCCCGAATATTTGTCGGCCAGATCCTCATGATCTTCCTTTTTTTGCTCTATATAGCTTTGTTGAATCTTATACCTGGTGTTGTCCTTCAGTGCCATACTTTTTGCATCTTCAAGGGTGAGTACGGTCTTTCCCTCCGAATCCCCCGCAACGGTCAGCGGGG
>CAYURW010000185.1:0-2028 GCA_964447145.1 uncultured Clostridiaceae bacterium | reverse complement strand
GGAAGATACAAAGGTTGTTCAGGGACCCTGAGGCCAGCCGGCTTATAAAAAAATGCAATGACTTTGGGGCAGGGGGCGTATCAGTGGCAATTGGTGAATTGGCCGACGGGCTCCTTATAGATCTGGACATTGTGCCTAAAAAGTATGAAGGTCTTGATGGCACTGAGCTTGCTATATCCGAATCCCAGGAGAGAATGGCGGTTATGGTGGATAAGACCGACGAGGAGAGATTTATAGGCCTTGCAACAGCCGAGAATCTTGAGGCAACCGTTGTTGCAAGGGTCACGGGAGACAACAGGCTCAGGATGCAGTGGAGAGGAAACATAATAGTTGATATAGACAGGGAATTCTTGAATACCAACGGCATAACCCAGAGCACCGAGGTTGTGATCAAATCCCCCGACTCAAAGGGATTTTTCGGTAACTTCCAATTTGCCGGGGAAAAACGGAACAGCGGGAACCTCCCGGAGGAGAGGCGGAGCAACCAGGGCCTAGCGGAAGAACATCAAAACAGCCAGACTTTACAGGGGCAGCAGCAGATCAGCCTGAAGGAAAAGTGGCTGGAAAATCTGAGGGATCTTAATGTATGCAGTCAGAAGGGTCTTGTCGAAAGGTTCGACAGCACCGTTGGGTCAGGAACAATAATAATGCCCTTTGGGGGCAAATACCAGGAAACTCCTGCAGAAGGGCTGGCAATGAAGCTGCCTGTTATTACCGGGGAAACAAACACAGCTTCCCTTATGACCTATGGATACAATCCGAAGCTTGCCAAATGGAGCCCTTTCCATGGAGCGGTTTACGCAGTAACGGAGGCAGTGTCCAAAATTGCTGCGCTTGGGGGGGACTATAAAAAAGTAAGACTTACATTTCAGGAGTATTTTGAGAAATTGGGAAAGGACCCTGAAAAGTGGGGAAAGCCCATGAGTGCGCTTCTTGGGGCCTTTTATGCCCAGATGATGCTGGAGATCCCTGCCGTAGGCGGCAAGGACAGCATGTCGGGCACCTTCAAGGATTTGGATGTGCCTCCCACATTGATCGCTTTTGCAGTATCCATGGCTGAAGCCGATAAAATAGTATCCCGGGAATTCAAAAAATCCGGAAGCAATGTAGTGATCCTAAGAGCCGAAAGGGATGCGGAGGATATGCCTGACTTTGGCAGACTACATGAAATATTCTCAAAGGTATATGAACTGGCAAATAAAAAATCCTTGCTTTCTTCCGGGACAGTCGGATTTGGGGGTTGTGCGGCGGCGATAAGCAAAATGTGTTTTGGTAACAGGTTAGGTTTTGCTTTTGAGAAAGGCTTTGATGAAGGGACCCTTTTTACCCCGGATTACGGCTCAGTGATTCTGGAAATTGATCCGCAGCAGGATCTTGATAAGCTTTTTGGCGGCATTGCCTATGAAATAACGGGAAAGACCCAAGGCAGAGAGACAATAAGCATTAATGAGACTGATATAGGGCTGGAAGAGGCATTGCAGGCATGGAGAATCCCCCTTGAAAGGATATTCCCTACCGGTGTGAAGGAGATAGGCAGCAGGCCACAGAATATATATTATGATAATGCAAATATTGTAAAAACCTCCGTTAAAATAGCACAGCCAAGGGTGTTCATACCCGTATTCCCGGGGACTAACTGCGAGTACGACATGGCAAGGGCTTTTGAAAAAGCCGGGGGAGTGCCTGAGTTTTTTATATTCAAAAACTTGAAACCCTCGGACATTGAGGCCTCTATTAAAGGAATGGCGGGTGCAATTGAAAAAGCGCAGATAATTGCGCTGCCCGGAGGCTTTAGCAGCGGAGATGAACCGGAGGGTTCCGGGAAGTTCATAGCGACGGCATTCAGGAATCCCTTTGTAAAAGAGGCGGTTATGAGGCTTTTGAAAGAAAGGGACGGTTTGATACTGGGAATCTGCAACGGTTTTCAGGCCCTGATAAAGCTGGGCCTTCTGCCTTACGGTGAAATAAGGGATATTGGGGCAAGCTCTCCGACTCTTACCTTTAATAATATAGGGCATCATATATCCT
>CAYURW010000184.1:0-2148 GCA_964447145.1 uncultured Clostridiaceae bacterium | reverse complement strand
GCATGATAGAGATAACAACCGCCAGAAATTCACGCATTTTTTTCACCCTTCAAAATCCTGTTATTACAATATATCCTATTACTGCCTACAGCATTATTATATCAAAACTATGCATATCCCACAAACTAAGACAGACATATAGTTATACCCCAACCGCTGTGTCCGCTCTTCCGGAAATCGGTATTGTAATAACAGGTTGCTCTTGGGAGCTTTCGCTGTTTGACCCTCCTTCTGGAATTCTACACAATATTTCCCGGAGCCTATTATCATCAAAAGTTACGGTTGTTGTGATCCTCATGGGGAGAAATGTCAAAAGAGCTGTGCCTCAGGTTTAACCAAAGACACAGCCCCTTTGCTAAAGCCAAAATATCATATTTTTTCTATTTCTCTTTTGGTAATATCTTTGTAGGTTTCCAGTCCCGTAACCCTTGCCGCCAAATCCGTCAACGGCACTATATCGCTTCTGTCGATATGCTCCAGTGAGAATTTCCGGTTCAAAGCCATAAAATGCTTAAGCCCTGCCGATACCCTGTTAATATATGAAAATACTCCAATGGCCCCTGCAGAAATGTTGACTGCGCCGCTGCCGTATAGGCCCTTGAGCTCCCTTATATCGCCGAATATTTCTTCCTTGGAGCTGCCAAACCTTTGGAATTCCTTGGGAACAGTCCCTTTTTCTATCAGGTCCCCTATTTGTTTCCCTGCCATTGCAGCTGCCATAGCCGCCCTGCCCAGTGCAACCAGATTTATATTGGGAGCACCCAGCGCCAATCCCTTAAACACATGGTCTTCAGTGGCAAACCCTCCGGCTATGGCAATTTGGGGGACACAATGACCTTTCTCTTTGAACTTGTTCAATATGTCATACAGCATGCTTTCCAAATTAACTGTGGGGATGCCCCACTCATTCATCATTTTAACAGGGCTGTTGCCAGAGCCTCCCCCTGCACCGTCAAATGTTATCAAATCGATCCCGGCCTTTGATGCAATCTTTATTATCCGTATCAGATCCCCGGGATCAAAAGGCCCCGTCTTGAAGCAGACATGTTCGGCCCCCAGTTCCCTCAGTCTGGCTACCCTCTTTACCAATATATCCTCGTTCCACATTGGCAGCTTGCCTATTTTTTCAAATACCTGCCCTATTCCATTTTTATAATTCTCCGCTATAATGGGGTCGGAGGGGTCCGGATAGACCAAATAGCCCATCCTTTGGAACTTCAATGCATCCTCTATACTTTTGACTCTTCCCATGCCCTGAATTCCCTTAGCCGCCTGCCCAAACTTAATCTCTACTGACTTTACCCCCAATTCGGCAATTGAATAGTCCAGCACGGCCAGGTTTTCATCGTCGTAGTTAGCCTGAAGGATAATGTCCCCGAAGCCCCGGTAGTACTCCCTGAATGAAGACACCATTTCCGCCACCAAAGGTGAAGAGGTGACTTTTCCATTCTCCATAACCAAATTTTTGTCCTTTGCTGCAACGTCCTCCCCGATTACCACCATGACCCCCGCCAAAGCCGCCCCGGCATAATAATCTCTCCAGTTCAATTTTGCCATAGCAGGTAAAACAAAAGGCGCCTTTAACTTGATTGTTTTGTTTTTCCCGAAATATGTATTGATATCAGCTTTCGGGAAGGTTGCCTCATATGCATCCTCGGGGCATCCTACTGCTCCGAACACTCTCCCGTTAATATTGAAGTGCGAAAAATCCAATGGATAGCTTTTCTCTGATGCAAATTGATTTATGTCTGTTGCATAAGGATAAGTGGCTTCTGAACCCCGGACAGCCGACAGTCCTATCTCGCAGGGGCCTGTGCAATCAGCCGTACACACTGCGCACATACCCGAAAAATCGGATACATGATCCGGGTCTCTTAATCTGGTGTGGGTCATTGAACTCCCTAATGACGGGCTGTAAGACATAGTATTAACCCCCTTCTATCCCTTTTACTTGAAATTATACTCCGTTTTGAACATATGTCAATAACTCTTTCGATTAACGGCAGTATACAGCCAATTAGAACAGAGGCGGCTGCGGCCGCATTCGCCGCATTTGATGCCCATGCGCCTTTTCCAGAGGAAATCCTAGTGCTTGCACTTAAATCAAGTGTTTGTAACTTATGTAAACCTATTAAACAGCGATAATCA
>CAYURW010000183.1:0-2311 GCA_964447145.1 uncultured Clostridiaceae bacterium | reverse complement strand
GAGAATAAAGGATATACACCATCCGAGCTTCATGAAATCCTAAGCAAACGGGATAAAAACGTCGTTCAGTTTCCGACATTGCAGAGACAGAAAATCGGACGCAATGATCCATGCCCATGCGGCAGCGGCAAGAAATACAAAAAATGCTGCGCTGTATTTGATGATTCAAAAACGGCACAGCTAAGCCCGGATGAGTGCAGAGATTTCTATGAGACATGGTATGGATTAATGGGTTTTGTCAATGATCGGGAGAATGTAATTAAAGCCAGGATCAAGCCGGAATATCCCAATACCGTCAGTGATATAATAGTGCACAAAGTGAGAGAGGTGCTATGGCAAAAGCCGGAGCTTATAGATGAATATATCAGTGAAACAGAACTCTCCCAAGAAAAAATCGATATTTTGAGATTATGGAGAACGAAACATAATAAAGGGATGTTCTTTTTATTAGAGTACAGGCCGGAATACGTAGTTGCAATAGGCACGAATGAGAAGGGTGAAGATAGACTTTATGGAATAAAAGGAATAAGTAGCTCTATTGCAGATGCCTTAAGGCGGGATTTACCAGCACAGATTGAAACCGTTTTGCTTCCGTTCAAGGGCAAAATTATATATGACAGTTTTTAAGCTCTATGCAGATAGGGTTTAGGGAAGGTGCAAAGGCGGCTTTTCACAGGATGTATGACAAAGCAATAAAATATGGAATTATTACAAGCCTGGAATGAAATAAATAGTGTTAACCCCGGGCTATGTAGAGGTAACGGCCTTGTTGCGACGAAGATATAACAAGGCTATGTATCCGCTTTCTTATGTTTCCTGAAAAAATAAAATAGTATGCCGATGCAAACTATTAGGCCGATAAATGCGGGCATTAATATAGACATTCCTGCTTCACCGCTAAATGCGATGCTCCAGAGGATTTTTAGGGCGGCCGCCCCTATGATTGCACTTAAGAGCCATTTCAGATTTCTTTTCCATGCTGATGCAATAAGAATGATGAAAAATAAGGGTACTGCTAAGCTAATTACTATTTTTGGAGCGGTCCATGCACCCTTTAGATACTCCATTTCAAAAGCTAGGAATGATAAAACCCGAGGATTGCTTGCCGCAGGTGCAGGAAACCAAAACATGCTTGTAAACAGGGCAAAAACTGAAGCAAATATGCCTGTAAAGCTTTTCTTAAATGCAAATATAACCATTGGGATAATAAACAAAGGCCTTATATACCAGCTTAAAATATTATAATGCCTTTCAAATGCCCAGTTAAAAAATATGTTATTGGATAGGAATAATACAATAAATACTATGGCAGCAAATGCAAATAACACACCCAATATAAAATCTATCTTCTTACTCATAATAATCTCCCCAAAATAAGATCTGTCTTCTTACTCATAATAATCTCCCCAAAATAAGATCTGTCTTCTTATTCATAATAATCTCCCCAATCACTATTCAGCTTTACTTTGAATCCCATTAAATATAATACTTAAGAGAGAGTCTACAAAAAAGCCTACGTCTTCTTCATTATGCTCATATCTGACGTTCCCAAATTTGTTGATCATATATTCATTAACCACACTATTTAAGGATTGCAGCAGCATGCTTAGGGCTAAAGGATTAACCTTGCTGTCTATTTCGCCTTTTGATTTTGCACTGTTTATCATTTGCAAAAATAACGATTCTGATTGTTTGTTTCCTTCTTCAATGACCGATGATTTAGCCGTTTCATCATTTTCCTTTGAGAATTGTTCCCCCAGAGCGGCATATTGGGGATAATTCTTTGCAAATTCTGCACCCTTAATAAAAAGCAAACGGAATTGCTCCAATAGTGTTAAGGTATGAAACTCTGTCAATACGTCGGAGAAAAACTTAACCTTTTCTTCGATAGCCAAAGTCATTATATAAACATACAAGTCCAGCTTATCTGCGAAATATTGATAAAAGCTTCCTTTAGCAATATTTGATTCTCTGCATATTTGATTTATACTGGCTGTATTATAATCGGCTGTGGAGAATTCACGTATGGCGGCTGAAGTTATTAGATTTCTTTTATCCTCCGGTAAGTTAAAAAATGTTGCTTGCGGCATGATATCTTCCTTTCGATGATTAATGACCATCCGGTCATACTGATATTTATATTATATGACCATCCGGTCATATTGTCAAATGAGTGTGTATTTAGTTACTGTCAAGTAAACGTTGGCAAGTTATCTTCATACAAATTTTTTGTAAATGTTTTTGCCGATTAAGCCGCATTTATTCCACGATCCTAAATATATACAAAAATTGGGGAATGCTGAATAATGGA
>CAYURW010000182.1:0-2397 GCA_964447145.1 uncultured Clostridiaceae bacterium | reverse complement strand
CATGAGCTCCTGAAAATCACTTCGTTCATTGGTCCACACCGGATAATACTTTTCAATGACGCAGTGTTTTTCCTCCTCAATTTTTATTAAGTGTTTCACAAGCATTTCGTATACTTGCTTTGAGACGACCATCCCTGACAAATCAAATACCCCCAATATTTAATAATAGCAAATAGAATACAACGAGGCGAAAATATATCTCCCGCCCCGCATACATGCCTAATTTGAATTTTATCTTCTTGGTATGACAAGGCACCTTGCAGCGAGACTGCAAAATGCCTGTGGATATAGTGTAACATATATATATGCGTATGTAAACATATATGTCGTGAAAAAGATTTATCATTACAAAATCTTCATTACAAAATCAGTTGAAGCTTCTGATTTTGTGCCAAAATAATATACTTTTCACGTCATATTGACTGATTGACGTCAGCCAATATTAAAACCAGGAAGAAGACAAATGGCAAGGATAAGCAAAGATCCCGATGAAAGAAGGCTTGAGATAATCAATGCTGCGGAAAATCCATTCAAAGAAAAGGTTTTTTTGAGACTACAGTCAGCTATATTGTCAAAAGCATAGGAGTAGCTCAGGGTACCGGATCCCATTTTGGGGGGATGTGAATTTGTACTTCGAAGGTATACTGGACTTCAAAGAACCTTGCGTTATGCTTGGAGATTATCAGGATTTCCTTTATAGTCTTATTATGCAGGACAGGTGGTATCTTTATCTTGATAGGGTCATGGTCTTTCCTGTAGCTATTGGAATATGGTATAATCAATTCATTGTCATTGATACGTATAAACCCTATGACAAGGGTGAAGAAGTCCTCTTTCTCAAGATACTTGGGCAACTTGACGGCACGGGGATCATAATTATTGTTTTGAGTTTTTCTGATATTTACCTCCATGGCGAGAACATCTGTTCTTATTGTGCCATGGAAGGAATATGTTTACGATACCTAATTGGCAATTCATCCCACACCTGTGCCCTCACTTCGTGAGTAAGGCAGGATAAGAGGTGAGGGTCTTCTTGCTATGTTATGATAAAAAGTGAATCGCAGCATGCGGTAAAGTGCAGGGCAAAAATATTGAGTATCTAATGGAGGCTGAAAGATTGTTCAAGGTGATAGAAAAGGGAAAACTTAAATATTTAATTATTCCATCATTTGAGGAAAGCGGAATGGTAAAACACTGCTTCACTACCAGAGCAGGGGGAGTCAGCAAAGGAGTATACAGCACCCTTAATACCTCTGATACGAATGAGGATACCGTGGAAAACGTACACAGGAATCTGGAGCTGGTATGCGAGGCAATAGGCATTGACTATACCAGGCTGGTTCTCTCAGATCAGACCCATGGGGCCAA
This sequence comes from uncultured Clostridiaceae bacterium, assembly GCA_964447145.1. Taxonomy (GTDB): domain Bacteria; phylum Bacillota; class Clostridia; order Lutisporales; family Lutisporaceae; genus BRH-c25. The sequence goes on along the minus strand of CAYURW010000182.1, from coordinate 1,029 downwards.
TATCAGGATCGTAAAGGAGACAGACACAGGGAAGGGAATTACTATCCCCAGTGATATTACCGATACCGACGGGCTTATGACCAATACACCGGGGGTGCCACTTATGACGTTCTATGGCGATTGCGTACCTCTGTTTTTCCTTGACAGGAGGAACAGGGCAATTGCAGTTGTTCACTCCGGTTGGAGGGGGACAGTATTAAAAATCGGTGCCAAGGCAATAAGGCAAATGACAGAAACCTACAGAACAAAGCCGGAGGACTGCCTGATCGGGATAGGACCCTCTATTGAAGGGGATTGCTTTGAGGTTGGGCCGGAGGTCGCAGAACAATTCAGGCAAAGCTTCAATAATTGGGATAGGTTTATAAGGGCAGCAGAAAACAATAAATTTTTTATTGATCTATGGGAAGCCAATAAGCTTATACTGATGGAACAGGGGGTACCGGAAGGTAATATAACTGTCAGCGGGTTTTGTACTGTATGCAATGAAGACCTGTTCTTTTCTTACAGAAGGGATAAGGGCCGGACAGGAAGCATGTCGGCAATAATGGAGTTAAGGCCCTAGATATTTTGGAGTATAATTTTCATTGGCAAAACAGTCGGGAAAAATAAAGGAAGAGGTGAAGAGCCTCTTCCTTTCATACAAGTTTTTCTGTAAAATGTAGTATAATACTATACAAAACGAACAGTATTTTTTCCGTTGAATTTGTTATATAATGGTTCGGTAGTGCAAAACCCTGAGGAGGAAATTATTTTGAAAAATACTGCCATAGAAATAATAGAGGTACGCCCCTTAAGTATAGCTGATGAGCTGGGCATAAAAAAGGGAGACAAACTTGTGAGCATCAACGGTGCAGGGGTCAGGGACATCCTTGAATACAAATACCTTACTACCGATGAATTTCTGGAAGTGGAAATAGAACATAAAAACGGCGAAATATGGATTTATGAGGTGGAAAAGGAGTATGATGAGGATATTGGCATTGTTTTTGATGGAATTATCGATAAGCCAAAATCCTGCCATAATAAGTA
>CAYURW010000181.1:0-2463 GCA_964447145.1 uncultured Clostridiaceae bacterium | reverse complement strand
TGGTTTAAGCGGCAATTCTGTCCCATAATCAAAATTTTGGCCAAAACTTGTACAAAAGTGTGATTATTGATATTAAATAAGTTTACATAAGTGGGGGCTTCGAATGGGCAATTTATCCCACACCTATGCCCTTACTTTGTGGGCAGGGTAGGCTAAAAGTGGGAGTTTTCTTGCCAACGTTTACTTGACAGTAACATTCACGAGTACTTAATTGCATAGAAAGTTATAGAATGATAAAATTGCTATATACAAGCACCCTTCTGGAGACACGATAATTCGTATGGGTGCAAGCTTTTACCTAAGGAGGTGGAATCCTTGTACTCGGGATATATAACGGATGTAAAGGGTATAAAAGTGGGACACAGCCAATCGGAGAAGGGCATGACCGGCTGCACGGCAATTATCTGTGAAAAGGGTGCCGTAGGAGGTGTGGATGTAAGAGGCTCCGCACCCGGAACCAGAGAAACGGATTTATTGAAGCCCGAAAAAATGGTAGACAGGATTCATGGAGTAGTTTTGGCAGGTGGCAGCGCATTTGGACTTGAGGCGGCTTCCGGAGTGATGAGATATTTGGAAGAACAAGGAATCGGCTTTGATGTCGGGGTTGCTAAAGTGCCTATAGTAGCTTCTGCCGTTATTTTTGATTTGAATATAGGTGATCATAGGATCAGACCGGATTTGCATATGGGTTACGAAGCTGCAAGGAATGCATCGGCAGAGGAAAACAGACAAGGGAATGTTGGCTGTGGATTGGGCGCAACAGTAGGGAAAATCTTGGGACCTGAGAATGCAATGAAATCCGGCCTGGGAAGCGCATCTGTCAATGCAGGAGAGATCATAGTGTCTGCGATAGTATCAGTAAACAGCTTTGGAGATATTTTTGACTATGAGAACGGCAGGCAAATTGCAGGGGTATATGATTATAATAAAAAAGAAATGTTGAATACATACAGAATAATGATAAAGGAAAGAGCATCCTTAGGTTTCCCAATGAGGAATACAACCATAGGAGTAGTTGCTACAAATGCCGTGCTGACAAAAGCGGAAGCAAACAAAGTAGCCTCCATGGCTCAAAACGGTTTTGCCAGATCAATCAATCCGGTGCATACCATGCTGGATGGAGACACAATATTTACTATGGCTACTAATGAGGTCAAAGGGGATTTGAATCTTATCGGCACTATAGCCGCTGAAGCGGTTTCAAGGGCGATAACCAACGCAATAGTGTATGCAAAATCATGTGATGGGTTGGTTGCTTGCAGCGATATATAATATACAGTCGCAAGTCACTATACATTTTAGGATAGACATCAGCTAATATATTTTGGATATCCTAAAATGTTTTCCTTGATTCATAGAATACGCCGAAGGTTGTATGTTATTTTTATTAGCTGTTTGCTGGCGTATTCTATATAGTCTCTGTAATCAAGGTATACCTTCAAAGTCAGTTTTTCACATAAGGTATTGTATTTTAATAAAATTCCTATTATAATGGTTTTAGCCAACATCCGTAAGGAGTTGGACTGGATATGGTTATGAACGGTATGTTTTACGACTGGTATCCAAAATATGGAACTAGAGCGGAGGTATTAAAATGTTAGCAGTAAAGAGATTTGACGCAAGAAAGCTGGTTATTGTCGGGGTATTGGGAGGCGTATCCGCAATTCTGGGCATGACGCCTTTAGGATTCATACCCGTAGGACCGACAAGGGCAACAATAATGCACATTCCTGTAATAATAGGTGCTATTATGGAGGGCCCAGTTGTTGGTGCACTTGTAGGACTTATATTTGGACTCTTCAGTATCTTTCAGGCTTTAACCAATCCCACACCTGTATCCTTTGTTTTCCTTAACCCATTGGTTTCTGTTGTGCCAAGAGTGCTGATCGGAATTACTTCTTATTACGTTTTTGCAGCCTTGAGCAGTCTGGGAAACAAAAAAACCTTAACCCTTCTGAATATACTATGGGTAGCAATAGTAGGCTATTTGAGCTACGGTATTTACAAAAATGTTGTAGATTCTCAAAGTGGCTTATTAATTGCCATGAATATTACCCTGATAGTATTGACGGCAGCAATAGCATTTATTACAAACAAAAAGTTCAGCGGTAAAGCACTGGACATTGTAATAACAGCCATTGCAGGGACAATGACCAATACGGGGCTGGTTTTGAGTATGATATATCTAATATACGCAGAAAGCTTTGTAAAGGGTATAGGGCAGAACCCCGATATGGCAAGGAAAATAATCCTTGGTATAGGCATAGTCAACGGAATACCTGAAACTATAATTGCAATTTTGATAGTGACCAGTGTTGTGGGCGCCTTAAAAAGGGCTGAATAAATAAGCATTGTATTGCCATATACAAAACTTGAGCATTTTCTGTTAATATAATTACAGAAGGTGCTTTTTTGGTGTGCCACGCATGGCACGTAACTTGGCGGAGAAAGTCCGCTATGGGG
>CAYURW010000180.1:0-2490 GCA_964447145.1 uncultured Clostridiaceae bacterium | reverse complement strand
TAATGTAATGGCCAAGGATAATAGCAAGCTGAAAATGGAGAACGACAAATTCAGGAAGAGATTATACGAAAGGTCTCTCGAACTGGACAGGCTTAAGGTGGACATTGAATCATATGAGAAGAAGGAAAAGGAAACAGATAAAAGGATTATTGAGCTGCAGAATGAAATAAGAAGGTATAATGAAGAGAATGCCCCGGAGATCTACAAAAGGGAGATTAAAGCGCTTAGGGCTACAATAAAGGAATACAAAATACAGGTTGCCCACCTTGAGAAAAAATTGGCCAAGTCAAACAGCTACATTGCAAAATATACCCTTGACGACTCAATACTGAAATTTAAAGAGCAGGAAGAACTATTGGAAGCACTGAACACCGAACTACAGGGGAATAAGCTTACAATAATGCAGTTGAAGGATGCCTTATCCATCTATGAAACGGATGTAAAAAGCATGACCATAGCCAAGTTGTTGAACGAATTATGGAGCAGGCTGCGTTATAGGAATCTGAGGTATTTCGATTGGAAATTTGACAGGCTTATGAACGGAGTAGTCAAGTTCAGGAAGAACCAGAGGAGCTATAATAAGAGGGAAGATGACGCTGAAATTGCCATTGCGGACGATGATTGTATATTCGGGTATGTTGTAGAATGGGACTTTGAACTTGTTTTTGCAGACATCGACGGCAGCAAATACGAATTGTTGAAATCTGCCTTTAACCTAAGGGATATAATAGAAATGCCTGCAAAAGCATGCATCTGTGAAGGAAAAGCAATGGTTGTCAGTGTATATGGTTACAACATTAGTGAACAACCTGCAGAAAGTGAAAATACAAAATCAAGATCAGAAAATACAATAAAGGCTCCGGAAACCCAAATTCAACCCTTTGATAAGCCCTTCAAAGTATTGCTGGTTGGGGGTATTGGAAAATGCAAATATTATAAAGAAATGTTGCAGTCATTAGGCCTTGTAGTGAATATTTACGATTCCTTTGAAGAAAACCCTGAAAGGCTGAGAGAACAATTTCCGGGGGTAGATGTAGTTATCGTATGCACAAGTCACATAAGGCATTTTGTCACCGGTATCATAGATATTCACGATACCAAAGTAACCCAAATAGAAAAGGACTCAGAGACAACGATATATGCTCGGGTCAGATTTATGGCAGTTCAATTGGGGCTGTTGTAAGGTATATTTTACTGAAGGAGGGAAATTTGTTCCTATCGTATAACTTAGTAAAGGAAATATGGGGGATTGAATGCCCTTTGAGAAGCTTGATACGGGGAGGAGAATTGAGAAGCAGTGAAAAGCAGATTTGGGGCTTAATAAAGCATGCTCCGCTATTTTTAAAAAGTATGAGCCTATTGAAAAGGCAAAGGGGTTGCATAGGAAAGGGATAAGGTTAAAGGGGTGAATGCATACGTATGCCCGGAATGCGGTGAGGCGGTTTCATTTTATCTCTGATTGGTTAATCAATTTGACAAGTTCTTGCTTGGATTCTTTTGGCAATATTTCTAGTAGGTGCTTTAAGCTATATAGAATACGCCTGAAAACAGCTAATTAAGAATAACGTACAACCTTTGGCGTATTCTATAAATCAAGGAAAACATTTTAGGATATTCGAAGTATATTCAGCTGATGTTTATCCTAAAATGTATAGCCGTATATATTAAGCCTAACATTACCCTGTCTCTCTCATCTTCACTGCCGAACGGAAGCCCATTGACTAACTCCCATTTATGTTCACTGGAGGTATGGATATCCCATTCCTGTAGAGTCATTTTCTGTCCTTCAAGCTTTGGTATCAGGTAACTGATAGGCAAACCACAGGCCCTTAAAGCTTCATTGTTTTAGCCACCACATAATGTCAAAAAGCTGATAATCATGTCTGACCGAAAGTTGCTTGAATTCATGTCTTCATACCCAATATAAATAAAACTTGTATATTAAGGCAACTGAGCTGCAGCTTTCTTCTCCGGGGAGTACCGGTCTACGATGCATGGGCAGGGAGGTTGATTGCTCCTATGGGCTTGATAGTCCTGTAGAGGCTGATTTTGCTCCTATCCTAAAGGAGGATAACAGCATTCACATCCTTGTGGCATTGGATTACAAACGCCTTGTCCTTTTCGTAAGCATGGAAAGCTATAGTTACGAGATATGGGTGGACTATGTATGTAGGAAGACAGGTTATTTGTTTTATGAGAGACTCTATACCTTAAGGTGTCATTATTTTAATGATGAGAGGGAGCATTTTTAATGCTTCTTCTCAATATATTTCAAAAGTGTTATTGGAATAATTACAATTATAGAAGCATAAAAATTGTCCAGTATTATATATGGACATGCTCATAACTTAGGAGTATTAAATATAATCTTTAAGACTAGTATAATGCATAGGTATAGCGTACTCAAACTTATATTCATTAATATGGAGGAAACATATGTATTCACAGTTCTGTTACCACTACCAGCAGTTTGCAGAGAAAAAGCGTGCT
>CAYURW010000179.1:0-2502 GCA_964447145.1 uncultured Clostridiaceae bacterium | reverse complement strand
CAAGGGCGGAGGCGGCTACAATAATAGCAAGGCTGGTGGAATACAAGGCCGATCCAAAGGGATTTGCGGCAAGGATGAAGATAGAGGAACTGATGACAGCCACCAACGAAAAAGGTATACCCTTGAGGCTCTATGAATACACAGAGGGGACAAAGGACATGACATTCAGGGAATGTTATGAGGCATATCTGCACTTTATAAGATACAGGGGAGAGGCCTATGCAAAGACCAACGGGTACATATATCCCGAAATAGCGACATACGGCGGCTCCGACGCATTTTTGAAATATCAGGTCGATGTGGTGAAGCAGTACATGAAGGCCGCCTTTAACATTGACTACAGGACTGTGGATAAGACGTATAAAAAAGAAATAGGGGAATCAATGGGCAGAGGCCTGAGTATCACATTGGACAACAATATAGCCAATTTCAAAAAGAACAAGGTTGTCTGCCAGTCCCAATTCCTTACGGACTATGATCTGATATATAAATATGACGGATACAGCACAATCGTAAGAGGAACCCTGAGAATAAAGTTTGACAGCCCCACCTCGGCGGAGTACGCAAAAAAGTTCGGAGTGGAAGTGGGGAAGTGGTACGACATAGACTATAGTGTAGAGTTAAATAGGGCCAGCGTAGACCTATACTGGTATGTGGATGGAAACAAGATGCTCCGGCAGCTTGCGGCTCCCATGCCAATTAACAAGCAGTAAGAGGGTGATAATATGAGAATAAATAAATATACAGCTTTTATGCTGGCGGTGGTACTTCTGCTGTCAGCTTTTCCATATAATGCGGTATTTGCCCATGATGGATACGAGCCAAATGAAAACGTATTATTTGAATTTGGGGGCGATGATTTCCAGTACACAAAGTTTACCACGGAGGCTACGGGGGGGACGGGGACAACCTTTAAGACAATAGGATGGAACATTAGGTTTAGAAGGGGTGCGGGAGATCCGTGGGGAGAGGTCTATATGCCCGTGGCAATAGACGACGGACTCAAGCTGGACTACAAGCTGTTTTTATCCCAAAGGGGCTATGAAAAGAACATATCAAACAATTCATCGGAGCGTGTAAAGTACAGCATAGAGCATTATGTTGATACTACAGGCAGCAGCGGTGCCAGAGATATATACAGGGAGGTTCAGCAGTACGGGGGTCAATGGCAGTTCAATGCAAGGATACAGCTATTTATAGGGGGAGTCCCTCAAGGTGGGAAAATTGCCAATACCTTTGAAGAAGCCCTCACCCTTGCCTCATGGACTGCGGTAACAAAAAACGAGCTGCACACGGATTATTACGAAAGGCCGGGGTCAAGCAATCCCGAGCCTGTGATACTTCCCGAATTTGATATAGTTTACAAAAATCAAAGGGTGAATGGAAAGACAATAGAAAAGGATATGGAGGATCTTCAGATAGAATTGCAAGACAGAAGCTTTGCTCCAAGTGCCGCAAACCCTATTGTGGAGAGGAAATGGTATTACTGGAACAACAACAAAGCCGGAGGCTGGGATCTGGTGCCGAATTCCGGAACCAACAGTACAGAGGTCACAATACTCAATATGGACAGCGGGCTTATCGGCAGCAAGCCTCTGGTAAAGGCCTTCAGGCTTGATTTGAAGGACAAGAACGGTGCAAGCTATTCAAAGTACGGGCCTGTCAACTATGAGGTCTTTTTTACGGTTTCACAGGGGATAATAAACGTGCATTATATAAACACCAAAACAGGGAACTCTGTATATCCTGATGATACAATGAACAATATACCCTTCAATGTTCAGCAGACAATAAATCCGAAGGCGGCTCCGGCAGGAATGACTTTGATAAATCCCGAGCCGCAGAAGGTAACCCTTACGTCCTCCTCACCAATTAAGGACGTATATTTTATGTATATTCCTACGCCTCCGGTGGGTGATGGGCAGAGCATTATAACTGTGTATTACAAAGAAAAAACAACGCAGCTGGATCTACTGCCGCCGGATGCAATAACCGGGAACTACGGGACTTATCAAGTCGTCGCAAAGACCATAAGCAACTATGATCTTGATACAACAACCCCAAGCCCTGTTACTGTGATAACGACAGCCGGGAACGACAGGCCGATGGTAACCTTTTTGTATAAAAGCAAGGGCCTGCCTCCTGCAAGCAAGTCACCTTCGGCAATATTGGAGCTTCCAAGCACAACTATGGCAGGAACCCCTGTAAGGGCAGACGGAAGCAAAAGCTGGTCCAACAATCCCGGAGGATATATTGAGGAATACTATTTTGATTATGAAGGGGCCAATCTTGAAAAGGACAATGGCAGCAATGTTATGATATGGTATCCCAATGCGGGGAAATATACTGTAGAGCTTGAGGTAGAGGACGAGGGAGGAAGGACAGACTGGGACGAAAAGGAGATAACCGTAACTCCGCCATTACCAACAGCAAGAATAACCGTCACAGGTAAGCTCAAGGAAAACAGGCGGGTGACTATAAGCAGCAGCGGAAGCACATCTC
>CAYURW010000178.1:0-2562 GCA_964447145.1 uncultured Clostridiaceae bacterium | reverse complement strand
TTCTTTTAAGTCTGTTTATTGTATGGGTGAAAATGCTTTTTCAAGGAACAAAGGCCGCATTCGCCGCATTTGATGCCCATGCGCTGCAGCCTTTGGTGTATTCTGTGAATTGCAGCTGCAAATTGCAGTTGTGTCTGCTCCTATAGTACGGGCTTCCGGGCCTGCAAGGCTTCAATTTTGCTATGATTGTCGGGTACGCTATCTTATTTCACTGGGGTTTAGGCTTTTTAACCTGCAAGGCTTTCATAATTTCACTGTTTATATCGCTCACATCAACTGAACTTATTTCGACATCCATTAGACTGTACTTCTCTTTAAGCTTCAATATCCGGTATATGCTTTCATCCAGCCTGTCCTCCGATATTGTGCCCTTTTGTACGGCCTCCGCCAGGGTGCTTATTACCGCAATCTCATTGTCATTCCCATGACAGACAAGGACTATGTCGCCCCCCGCATTTACAGCCTTAACAGAGGCAGCACCTATTTCATAATTTTCTGTAATGGCCCCCATGGTTATGTCATCGGTAATGACCATCCCATCGAAGTTCAGCCGGTTTCTCAATAGGCCCGTCACAATATCCTTTGATAGGGATGCCGGATTTTGATCGTCAATTCCGGTCATAAGAATATGGGCTATCATTACAGCATCTGCACCATTATTGATTGCCGAATCAAAGGGTAGCAGTTCAAAACTTTCAAGCCTCTCCAGATCATGGCTGACGGAAGGGAGCCCCACATGGGAATCGATTGCTGTGTCCCCATGGCCGGGAAAGTGCTTGACTACCGGAATAACCCTTCCCTCCTGCATTCCTTTCATTGTTTTCAGGCCTAATTTACTTACAGTTTCTGCATCGGAGCCAAAGGCTCTGTCCCCTATTACAGGATTCCGGGGGTTGCTGTTTATGTCCAGAACAGGGGCAAAGTTCATATTGAATCCAAAGGATTTTAATTCCTTAGCAAGGATGCCTCCAATCCCATAGGAATAATCCCCGTCGTTTGTTTTGCCTATTTCTTTATTTGTGGGGAGCTTTTTAATTTCTGCGGGCATCCTGCTTACCTTTCCCCCTTCTTCGTCAACAGATATGAACAAAGGGATCTTGTTAATTGAGTTGGCGCTCTTTAACGAATTGATAAGTTCCAGCAGCTGATTCGGGCTTTCTACATTTCGGGCAAATAAAATAAATCCCCCGACTTTATAATCCTCGATCATGGATCTTGTATTTTCATCCATTATGTAGCCTTCAAGGCCGACTAAGACCAATTGTCCAATTTTCTCTTCCATTGTCATAGTTTTGATTTTTTCTTCAATAGGGTCTATCTGTTTTGGTGTCTCCCGCTTGCTTTCATAGCCAGGGCCCTGGCCTTCCGTCAATCCCTGCCCTCCCGGCTGTCCCTGCCCCGGGGCTCCGGCTTTGCATCCTGCAAGGGCCAAAAATACCGCAGAAATAATAAATGCCAATACTTTTCTGTTAATCATCGCAATATTCTCCGATGTCTACGATACTCACTTTATATGGTATCAAAGAATCACCCCCTTCCAATCTGCCATGGAGCCTTTTTCATAATTGAGTGCTTTCTTATACAAATTGACATGCTCAGGCTTTGTCTCATTTCATCCAAACTGCTCATTCAACGGCAAGACATTAAAATCCACATGTTCATATTTCATCAGGCTTTCCAGCATATGCCCTCCGAACTCATCCGAGAAGCTGGCACGGACCGCTTCGGCCGCACATTCTCCGGCCTTCCCGTAGATGCTTCTTACTATGGCAGAAAAGGTCCATATAATGTGAGCACAATGATATTCAAAGGGCAGAGTGTTTCCTTTATCCGTCTCCAGATCGTCAACTTCGATAATATTTGCAGCTTCCAGTATAAACTCACAGCACTCATCCGTATGCAGCAGCTTGTTCACCTTAAAAACCAAATAGGGATTATAGCCTCTGGCAATTGCCAGATCCAGATGCGTACAATACGTACAGGCACCTTCTTGTTCGCCCATAGCCAAAAATTGAGCCTGCCACGGACAGCTATATGCCTTATAATGATAGTCGGGGGTCAAAGATACCGTCTCTATCCGATGTTCATTCCCTTTTGTAGAATACCATTCTCTATATTTAATATAGTTCTTGAAATCCAGGCATTTACCGTCACGGATCACCCTTTGGGCCATTCTTGACCCTCTTTGCTCCGCATACCGCTGTGTAGCTAATATGAAAGCCTGTTTGCCTGTTTCGGGAAAACGCTGTGTAAGTTCCCGATAAAAAGTCATTGCTATAAATGCATGATGCTTTTCAGTCAACATCATTTCACACCTTTCCGGATGTCGGACATCCCTTTATTCCCGCCTCTGCCGTTTCTCCTACGCTCATCTTTTCCTTTGTCCGGCACGGCTGAGATAAGCGCCAATGCCACCGTCTCTGCAATGCCAATATAGTGAAGCAATAGAGTAACCGGCAATAGTCCGCAGAAACGACATCAAGCCTGGATAATTTCTCGTGAGCTTCATTGACACTCCCACAGCTAAAGCAATGGGATTCTTGGGTGATTAAACGCCAGTCT
>CAYURW010000177.1:0-2603 GCA_964447145.1 uncultured Clostridiaceae bacterium | reverse complement strand
TGCAAGACTTTCCTTTATCCTGTTTATATACTGTTACTCCTATGCTGTAAGACTTTCCTTTATTCTACTATCCCTATGTCTCAATGTCCTTCTTTATCTGTAAATCCCACATCCCAAAGCTTCTAACTCCTACCTCTTCCCCCTGTACTCCAGTGCCGCCCTTATAAATTCCCTGAACAGGGGATGGGGCCTTTGAGGCCTGGATTTGAATTCCGGATGGAATTGGCATCCCAGATACCAGGGATGGTCCTTAAGCTCTATCATTTCAACAAGGCTTTCATCGGGAGAAAGCCCCGAGAGAAGCATACCCTGTGCCGTCATTTTGTCTCTGAACTGGTTGTTGAATTCGTATCTGTGCCTGTGCCTTTCAAAAACAAGGTCGTCACAGTAGGCCTCGTATGCCTTTGTGTCCTCAGCCACCTTGCAGGGGTATAGTCCCAGTCGCATTGTGCCGCCCTTGTCATCTACATCCTCCTGCCCCGGCATCAGGTGTATCACCCCGTAGGGGGTATCCTCCTTCAGCTCTGTGCTGTGGGCCCCCTCCAGTCCCAGAACGTCCCTAGCATATTCTATCACTGCCGCATGCATTCCTATGCATATCCCAAAGTAAGGTATATTATTCATCCTGGCATATGCCGCAGTCTGTATCATTCCTTCAATATCAATTGCACCATAGCCTCCCGGCACAATTATACCATCTGCTCCCTCCAGCAATTCTCCAGCATTGTCCCCTGTTATTTCCTCCGAACACACCCACCGTATATCTATATCGGAGTCATTAGAGATACCCGCATGCTTCAGTGCTTCCACCACCGAAACATATGCGTCGTGGAGCTCTACATATTTCCCCACAAGAGTGATAGTAACCTTGTTTTTTAATCCCTTTATTTTGTTTACTATCTCTGTCCACTCTGACAATTCCGCATTTTTGCACTTCAAGGACAGCTTTTTTATTATCAGGGAATCCAGGCCTTCATTGTGGAGCATCAGGGGTACTTCATAAAGATTGTCCGCATCCTCGTTCTGCACTACCGAATCCCTGTTAACGTTGCAGAACAGCCCGATCTTTTCTCTCATATCCTCAGATATGGGCTTCTCCGTCCGACAAACTATTATATCCGGCTGGATACCTATGCTCCGCAGCTCCTTCACGCTGTGCTGGGTCGGTTTTGTCTTCAGCTCTCCCGCCTTTGAAAGGTATGGCACCAGCGTGACATGTATGAAAAGCACATTTTCCCTGTCCACCTCGTATTTTATTTGTCTGATTGCCTCCAGGAAGGGCAGGCTCTCTATGTCTCCCACCGTACCACCGATCTCTGTTATTACCACATCGGGGTTGGATTCATGGGCCACTCTGTATATTCTTGACTTTATTTCATTGGTAACATGGGGTATTACTTGAACTGTGCCTCCGGAATACTCCCCTTTCCTTTCCTTGTTTATTACCGACCAATATATTTTCCCTGTGGTCACATTGCTGTTTTTTGTAAGGTTGATATCCGTAAACCTCTCATAATGTCCCAAATCCAGATCCGTCTCCGCTCCGTCATCCGTCACGAATACTTCTCCGTGCTGGTAGGGGGACATTGTCCCCGGATCAAAATTCAGGTACGGGTCCATTTTTTGAAGGCTCACCCTGAGCCCTCTGCTTTTCAGGAGTCTCCCAAGGGATGCTGCCGTTATGCCCTTCCCCAGGGATGAGACGACCCCGCCTGTGATGAATATATACTTTGTACATGGCATATTAGCGCCCTCCGTTTTTACTTGCATATTCTACATAGATTATTATAGTACAAATCTTCATAAACTTACAAGAAGCAGGGGGAAATTTCCCTGCTTCTTATTGGCTATTTCCTATTGGCCATTGCTTATTATCTATTGCTTTTTGCATGTTACATATTGCTTATTCCCTTATCGACCGGATCCCAGCATTTTGCGCAGCTCCTCCATTGCCCGTTCCAGCTGGAGGTCGCCCTTGGCTTGCCTCTCCGTCAGCTTGACCTGAAGGGCATTTATATCATCGGCATCTATGGAAGCATCCTGAGAGAGGCCGCTGTCCCTTTGGAAAGCCAGCACGGCATTTTCCGTCATCCTTCCAAAAACCCCATCGGGTGTTCCCACCTTATAGCCCAGGGCATTTAATCTCTGCTGCACCCCCAATACATCTATTCCCACCAGGCCGCTTTTTATGCTTCTGTCCCCTTTGATTGCTGCGTATTCAGCTGCCGCATCTGCTGTTTGGGGTTTTACCTCTATATCAGGGGTTATTCCTATTCCATCAAGGGAAAAACCGCTTGGAGTAAGGTAATTGGCAATGGTCAGCTTGACTCCTCCTCCGCCGTCTATCCTCATGATCTGCTGCACTGTTCCTTTTCCGTAGGTTTTTTCCCCTACCAGTATTCCTGTTTTGCTGTCCTTCACGGCCCCGGCCATTATCTCCGATGCCGATGCGCTCCCGCCGTTGACCAGCACCGCTAATTTAAAGGGAGCTTCATCCAGATCTGAATCATACGTCTCTACTACCTCGTCCTTTACTTGTATCATAACCACAGGTCCCTTCGGTATAAGAGCCCTGCATATTTCTATCACTTCGTCCAGCAGCC
>CAYURW010000176.1:0-2660 GCA_964447145.1 uncultured Clostridiaceae bacterium | reverse complement strand
CAGCCAAACTGCAACACGTTTTGCTACGCAATCGCCATTCATCCCACGGCTAAAGACGGGCAAGCTCGGTATGGGCTTTCTGGCGCGATTTCCGTAACATCTAAGGATCAATACCATCCTATGTTTGGCCTAAGGCTGTTCAGATTATCTCTGATAAGCCTTCCCAATTCGTTATCCAGAGCTTCCGCCTCCACATTGGTCCGGGCGGCAACCATCTCTTCCAATGCTTTATCATCTTCACTCCCCGCATTCAGGGATACTGTATCATATTTTAAGGCCCTCTTATAATTAAGACAGGTATTAACTGCAACCTTTCTGAACCATGGATGAAAGGGCATCTTCGAATTAAATCCCGATATACCGCTGAATACTTTTATATAAACCTCCTGTGCCAGGTCCAGCGCATCCTGCTCGTTTTGCACATAACTGTAACATAGCTTGTATAAATACTTCTCATATACCTTAAAAAGCTCTACAAAAGCGGACTTGTCATATTTCTTGCAGCGTATTATTATGTCAGTCTCTACGTGCATGGCGCCACCCCCCCAGGCTAATGTATATTACACGAAAAACTTGAAAATGTTTCATTTTTTTCCGCTTTTTAAGCTTTTAAATGAATATGAAAAAGGTAAAGCTAATTATAATTCATATGAAAGGAGGATGCTTATGAAAGTTAAACAGATAATGACTACTGATGTCAGCACCGCCACACCGGGTGACACAATTATGAAAGCGGCATCAATTATGGGACAGCTGAACATCGGCTCTGTTCCTATAATCGAAAGCAATAAAGTCATCGGTATTGTCACCGATAGGGATATAATACTACGTGGGGTAGCAAAGGGCAAAACCCCGAACCAAAAAATCTCTGAAGTGATGACCCCTGATGTCAGATTTGCCACTCCGGACATGGATGTACACAAAGCCGCTGATTTAATGGCGGAGAACCAAATCAGAAGGCTGCCAGTTATAGACAGTGACAAGCTGGTCGGTATCATTGCAATTGGAGACATAGCAGTTGAAGACATATTTGAGAATGAGGCAGGAGAAGCTCTTCACACTATTTCAATAGGTGTAAGGCATTAAAAGCTATTGTATAGGAAATACAATGATTTTACTGCCTGCGCCAGAATTTCCTTCGGGAAAGGCCTAAGAGTGTCAAATGCGGCAATCCGCCTTTGTTTTCAAACCTTATTCTATGGAACCTGCCTCTATTTACAATAATATTACCACTTATCCCCATGACATTCAATTAACATTATAGGAAGGTTACTGCCAAGTAAACGTTGGCAGTTTCCCCCTATATTTTTTTGTGAATGTTTACTGAGGCACATGCATTAATATTTTTCTTACAAAAGGAGAATATAATTCATATGACTCTATTAAATTGGAGTGGGTTCATTGCTTATTGTTTTTATAAGAACGCTAATTTTGTATACCGTAATTGTAATAGTGCTCAGGATAATGGGGAAAAAACAGATAGGGCAGCTGCAACCCTCCGAACTGGTAGTAGCTTTAGTAATTGCCGACCTGGCGGCAGTCCCCATGTCAAATATGGGAATTCCTTTGATCAATGGCATAATTCCTATAGTGACGCTTTTTATTATGGAAGAGTTTTTGTCCTACATATCCCTAAAAAGTGAGAAAGCAAGGGGCCTGGTATGCGGCAAGCCTAGCATACTTATTGAGCGCGGGATCATTAAGGAAGAAGAGCTTAGGAAAACCAGATATAATCTCAATGATCTTCTGGAGCAGCTAAGGCTCAAAAATTTTCCGAACCTAGAAGATATTGATTATGCAATATTGGAAACCAGCGGACAGTTGAGCGTGATACCTAAACCGGAAAACAAACCGGTCACTTTGAAGGACATGTATATGAAACCCAAAATGGAGCAGCTTCCTGTAACTTTAATACTGGATGGTAAAATAAATATGAATAACCTCAGTAAAGCAGGCCTTGACATTATATGGCTTGAAAATGAGTTCAAAAATAATAAAATTCAATCTCATGAAACAGTATTTTTTGGTTATATCAACCCCGAAAGAAAGTTTGTGTATCAGCTTAAAGGAAACACCTCAGAATAGCAATCAAAGTATCAATAGGAAAAGGATGTGACGGGTTGCGGCCTTTAATAATTATTATTGCATTGACATTGCTGCTTATAGCCGGCAGCTGCCTTGCACTTTATGCTCTTAATGCCGAGTCCCAAAGACTTAGCAGCAGCCTTGATATCCTTGAAAAGGATATAAGAAAGCAAAACTGGGAGGGTGCATCAAAAAAACTGAAGGAATTTGAAGAAAAATGGGATAAGGTAAGCCCCTTATGGTCTATGCTGGTTGATCACTATGAAATTGACAATATTGAATTGATTTTGGCCCAGCTTATTTCCTATACGGAAAATGAGGATAAGGTACAATCTTTGTCCCAGATGTCCTCACTGAAAACCCTGGTAAAACACATACCTGCCAAAGAATCCTTCAGTCTTAGGAATATTTTTTGATTTATACATTTTGGGATAGCCATCAGCTAATTGGATTATGGATACTCTATATAATATTCCGGATATCCTAAATGATTTGCGTCGAATAAGCAATAATCGGGCACAGAACAAAGGCGGCTGCGGCCGCATTTGCCGCCCATGTGCCTTTTCCGAACATAG
>CAYURW010000175.1:0-2677 GCA_964447145.1 uncultured Clostridiaceae bacterium | reverse complement strand
TTTTTCTCAACAATTTCTTTAATCAGAACAATATCTGAAGCTGTCAGCTCTGCAGCAAGCTGCGTCGACAGCTTAAAATACTCCTTCCCCGAATTCTGGCCCACCGGTTTTGTTTCTTTCGAAAGATAACCCTGCCCGCTAATTTCACTATATGGATTCTGATTAATGAAGTTGTATATTTCAGGGATTGAACTATCAGCTGCATTCTTTATTCGCCCGTCTGCATCCATATCCGGAATTTTACCTGTTCGAATCCTCTCAATATAAAAGCTTTTGAAAGCCGCCGCCACTTCATAAGCCGGAGCATATCCCTGCCTGTCCATTATTCCGAAAAGGCACTTGTAAAACACCAGTTTGTAGGATTTGGGGTATCCGTATAGATCGTCTCCTGATCCCAGATATTTAAGAAATTTCTCTTTCATGATTCCTCTCCCCATTATGTATTTTGTCCCTAAAATTATATTTCAACCATACACTCTTTAATTTCTTCATCCACATACAGATAATCTTATAATTTCGATTGAATGCGCCTAAAGGCATAGACAAAAGGTGTTATTATTGCCGTAAAACACCTTTCACCAACTATTATTTATATAATTTGACAAATTATCGTTTAATCCTTCAGAAAATACAATTATTCCTAACCATTGCTTTTTCTTGTTGCGTTATATATGGAATTTGCACTATATCCTGATGAAATACCTTAGCACATTCTGTATAGACTAACTGTATCTACAAAACCACAAATAGAGCGACTTCAAATATATTGGCCGCAAAATTTGATAGTGCGCTTACACAATCATTTGTAATCCCCCGGTAGTATAACGCTATGATGTTACTATATTATTTACTTATTCCCTACATATAATTTCTCATTCCTCAAAGGCTCCCGCTCTAATTACGCCTATAAAGAAAAAAAACCTCCCTGCCGCATACGGCAAGAAGGTAAATTTCTAATGATATCCAGCTATAGTGCCAAAGGTATTTTCACCTTTACCTTAAAGAGGTCCCCATCTATGTCAATGCTGAGGTCCCCTCCCTGCAGTGCAGCCAGGCTCTGTGCGATAGAAAGCCCCAGGCCGGATCCTTCGGTAGTCCGGGATTGGTCCCCTCGTATAAAACGCTCAGTCAACTGTTCTGGGGGGATATTCAGGGGAAATGCGGATATGTTTTTTATGGTCAAAACACCGTAGTCGCCTTCTTTTGAAACATTAACATATATTCTGGACCGGGGCATGGAGTATTTCAGTGCATTGGAAAGCAGGTTTTCAATAATGCGCCACATATGCTTCCCATCGGCAAATATGGATATGTTCTTTTCTTCTATGTTGATTCGAAGATCCAGCTCTGCATTATTGAACCTTTCCTCGTATTCCCCGCAGGCCTGCAGCACAAGCTCGTGAAGGTCCACTTTTTCTGCGTTTACGGTCATATTGCCGCTGGAGGCTTTGCTTACTTCAACAAGGTCTTCGATAAGCTGCTTAAGCCTTGAGGACTCCTCCTCAAGAATGCCGACGTACTCCCGGGCTTTTTGGCTGTCTATTCCTTCATTCTTAAGTAGCCCTACATAATTGATGATGGATGTCAGGGGTGTTTTCAAATCGTGGGAAACATTTGTTATTAATTCCGTTTTCATGCGTTCCCCCTTGATCGCCTCGGCAACAGCACTCTTCATTCCCCCCTGTATATCCCTTATATTTTCGGCAAAACCCGAAAAGGTCATTGACATATCGGAGACATTCAGAGCATGGTCCAAATTGCCCGAGGTTATTTCTTTTGCAGCCTCCATTATTTGTGACAACGACACCAGTGACTTAGCGGCAAAATATACTGCCGCAATATTGAATATCAAAAGCAATACTGTAAATACAGGTTCTTGAGCTCCTTGGGCTATATCTACTCCGAAGTCAAACAGTATTCCGTTTATCAGTCCGTATCCCAGAAGAAGAAGCAATGTAGACGGTTTGAACAGCTTGCCTTCAAAGCATAGTACTGCCAATTCCCTAATCTTTCTGTACAGGATCACAGTCAATATATTGTTTATTAACTTGCCGGCTCTAACCTGCCTTATCATGGATGTTATATAGGATATGCCGATAAAAGCATCGGCACTTAAAACAATGAAGGGGACTACCCAGGATATCATGGTCCTTGGCATGGAACTCCGCACACCTACCATCAATGAAAAGAAGGCGGCAGCCAGGACCAGCAATGTATGTACATCCGCATACAGGCTGTCAATTGGCTGAAGAATTATATCTCCGTCTTTTTCCTTGCGCCCTGTTACATGGGCAAGATATGCGGAGGCTATGAGAAGCAGAATAAAAGAAGGGATTATTATATAGTTTGCATAGGAATTATAAGCCTTTGCCATCGAATAATCAGCCATTTCGTTGTAAAAATCATCTCCAGGCACCATGTAAGCCTTGACTGCTGCATAGACTTCATAACCCTTACCTGCCAGAATCTCTTCAATGCTACCGCTGTATAGCTGCAAGTTGCTTTGAGGATTGCTACCGCCTAAATGGATCCTGTTGGGCTGCATTTCAATCAATGCTACAGGATTTGGAGAAACCACGTTGGTTATTATTTCTCCCGTAGCAGTATTCTTTACCAGATACATGAAATTCTTTGTCCGCGATAACCTACTCTTCAAATTAAAAAACCTCTTAAGATC
>CAYURW010000174.1:0-2684 GCA_964447145.1 uncultured Clostridiaceae bacterium | reverse complement strand
CATTTGCCGCCCATGTGCCTTTTCCGAACATAGTGAGGAAATAATGGCACGGGCAATTAAATCAATATTTTTTATGGTATAGGAAAGTTATACTTTCCTATACCATAAAAAAACCGGCTTGCACCGGTTTTTCTCTAAATGATTGGGTTTGAAGCAGTATAGCTTTCAATTTTGGTATTCTTGGCCAATGCTTCCTGTATAATCTTGTTGTTCGCCAATTTCTCCTGAATTTTTATCAATCTTTCTATCCTGGGATAGGATTTAAGACTCGAAAGTAATACTTTATTATTATCCATAATTACACCTCTTTCTTTCAAATTTGGTTGTGATAATAACAAGTTTTACTTTTCTCTTGAACAATACTTCAAAAAAATTCCGATGGAGTCGAACACAACCTAAATTTGCATAATACATATGCTGTGATATTCTAATATTTGTTACAATATTATTATAACCCATCAGAATCATTTTTTCTCGCTCGCCAACCCTGCTAAAATGCGATTAATCATTCCTATTCATATCTATCGGTTTTTATTCAGAATAGGCGGCAGACTTTATGGGAACTCCTCTTTATTCGTCAGTTTTCCTTATGTGTTCATTTTTTATTTACTATTATTATACTTTTTTTCGGATATCGGGAGTCCGGTTTTCAAACAATGAACTGATTATTGCAGCAGTTTCATTTCCCATCTTGCTTTCAAAGCTTTTCCCTTTCAGATATCTTATGTCTTCATGGACATCCTCAAATACGATTTTATAGCCATGTAAAAATTGATGCCTCAGATTGTATCTTGTTTTGAAGTACTCGTTTATCATCCTATCCCCGTACTTAATGTCCCCTATAACAGGATGCCCCAAATATTCAAAGTGGGCCCTGATCTGATGGGATCTGCCGGTTACAAGGTCCACCTCCAATAGCGAAAACTGTTTCCCCAATTCCTGTATTCTCTCTGATAATCCTATTGTTCTGTATATTGTATGTATCTGTTTCCCATCTCCGCCTTCGGCTTCTCCGATTGTAACAATATTGCTGACACTGTCCTTTTTCAGATAACCTTTTACCTCTCCGCATTTTTCTGTTTTTCCTGCCGCAATACACATATACAGCCTCTTTATCTGCCGTTCTCTTATGGAATGATTCACTGCCCTTAGGGTTTTATAGTTTTTTGCAACTATAATAATGCCCCCGGTATTCCTATCCAACCTGTTGCATAGGGCAGGGGAAAAAGTGGGCGATCCGTATGCCGCTCCTTTTTGACTGTAAATATGGCGCAGTGCTCTGTCGATAAATGTATCTGTGTCCCCCGGCTTATCAGGGTGAGTCAGGATCCCCGCAGGTTTATCCGCAATTATAATATTATCATCCTCATAAATTATATCTAAATCCTTGCCCGATTCCGGCAAAGGCAGTTTCAACCCAGGATCTGACCTGTGCTCTGCCTTGGGCTTTTCTATGAACAGCTGCAGCAAGTCTCCCTCCTTCAGCATATGGTTCTCCTTTACCCTTGCCCCATTAAGCTTGACCCTGTTTTTTCTGAAGAGCCTGTAAATGTCTCCCAACCCATATTCCTTCAGGTACTTTCTAAGAAACCTGTCTGTCCTTTGTCCGGACTCATTTTCTGTTATTTTGATCTCAAACATGCCTTTATCCTCTGGGTGCAATTACCAGGGCTTCGCCTCCCAGGACCTCGGCTCCATCCTGGTTATAACAGCCGGTCTTTATTCTCAGTCTGCCTTTTTCAAGCTTTTCAACAACCTCTACTACTGCTTTTATTGTATCCCCCATTTTTACCGGGGCCAAAAAATTAAGCTGCTGTGAGAGGTATATTGTCCCGGGTCCGGGAAGCTGCATTCCCAATACCGCAGAAATCAGCCCCGCCGTAAGCATCCCATGAACTATTCTGCCACCGAACTTAGTATTCTTCATTGCCTCATGGTTTATGTGCGCAGGGTTAAGGTCTCCGGTCACCCCCGCATACATGTATACATCGGCCTCGCTTATTGTCTTTTCAAAGCTTGCAGTATCTCCAACATTAATTTGGTCAAATGTCTTACCCATAATTTTCCCTCCTAAATATGATCTTGCTGAGCCCAATTAAATCCTGCCCGTGGCTACCCAATTCAGGCAGCCACGGACATTTCAACAGGAAATATTGTATTATTCTGCTATACTATAAATATATCATAGGTAGCTGCCATTTCAAACAATCACAAAGAATCAATCCACCTTTTTGAATTTCAAGCTTCCATCATGTACACCAATCAATATATTATCCCCATCGGCTATTTCCCCGGAAATCAATGCCCTTCCAATCGAGGTTTCCATTTTGCTCTGTATGAACCTTTTTAGAGGTCTTGCTCCATATACGGGATCATAGGAGCTTTCAATGATATAGTCTTTGGCATCATCGCCTAGAGTGATCTCTATATTCCTGTCCTTAAGCCTATCTGCCACCTGCTGGAAAATCAGGTCCACTATTCTCCTTATCTGTTCTTTGAGCAGCGGCTTGAAGAATACAATTTCGTCTACCCTGTTCAAAAATTCGGGTCTGAAGTGTCTTCTAAGCTCCTCATTGACTGCTTTTTCAGCTTCGGGGTCCAAAATCCCGTCTTTGTCCACCCCTTCCAGAAGGAACATGCTGCCTATGTTTGAGGTCATAATGATAACTGTATTTTTGAAATCC
>CAYURW010000173.1:0-2706 GCA_964447145.1 uncultured Clostridiaceae bacterium | reverse complement strand
CATCAAGGCCTGAAGTCAGTGCCATTGCCAGAAATGTTCTGTTCAGCAATTCTCTGTCAGGCAGCCCAAAGGATACATTGCTCACTCCAAGGGCTGTCTTAAGCCCTAGCTTCTCTTTTATCAATGCCACTGCCTTTATGGTTTCCCAAACTTCTTTTTGCTGTGCCGACGCAGTTAGCACCAGGCAGTCGATAATTATATCCTCCCTGTCAATTCCAAAATCCTCTGCCCTTTTTACGATTCTTTCCGCAATTTTCAGCCTGTCCTCCGCTTTTTCCGGGATCCCCTTCTCATCCAATGTCAAGGCGACCACAAGGCATCCATATTTCTTCACAATGGGGAGTACTGAGCTCATTATTTCCTCTTTCCCATTTACGGAATTAATTATGGGCCTCCCGTTGTATATCCTGGCTGCCGCCTCTATTACCCCGGGGTTTGCGCTGTCTATCTGCAGTGGCAAATTCACAATGGACTGTATCTCCTTTACTGCCTTTACCATTGTTTCTTTTTCATTTATTTCCGGCAATCCCACATTTACATCAAGTATATGGGCTCCTGCATCCCTCTGTGCAATTGCCTCCCTTAGCAAGTAATCCATATCTCCTTTGACCAGGGCTTCCTTCAGCCTTTTTTTGCCTGTGGGATTTATTCTCTCTCCAATAATTTTTGCCCCTTCTCCAAGGACCACCGTCACAGCTGAAGAGCTGACCGCAGTTAGCTTGCCTGCCCGGGGCCTTGCGGGTTTGAGCCCGGCAACCGCCTCTTTCAATGCCCTTATGTGATCAGGATTGGTGCCGCAGCAGCCCCCCAGCATCAAAGCCCCCA
Source organism: uncultured Clostridiaceae bacterium (assembly GCA_964447145.1). Taxonomy (GTDB): domain Bacteria; phylum Bacillota; class Clostridia; order Lutisporales; family Lutisporaceae; genus BRH-c25. Next base: position 1,881 of record CAYURW010000173.1, on the reverse strand, counting down.
TTTTGGCCATTTCGGCCATATATTTGCCAAAAGCTTCTGGGCTTATATTAAATACGGTTCTGCCCTTTACCAGGGCCGGCAAACCTGCATTAGGCTGCATTATTACTGGTATCGGAGAATATTTGAGTATCTCCGCAGCCAGAGGTATCATTTCCTTTGGCCCCAGCGAGCAGTTTAATCCCAATGCATCCGCCCCCAGATGCGATATTATGTTTACCATGGTCATTGGGTCGGTTCCCGTCAAGGTCCTTCCGTCCGCCTGAAAGGTCATTGTGCATATCACGGGCAGGCTGCTGTTTCCTTTTGCCGCCAAAATTGCAGCTTTAACCTCGTATATGTCCGACATGGTCTCTATCAGTATCATATCTGCCGACCCTGCTCCGGCTGCTATTTGCTCTCCAAAGGCATCAAAGGCATTTTCGAAGGACAATGTGCCGTAGGGTTCCATAAGCTGCCCTATGGGGCCTATATCAAGAGCGACAAGTTTGTCCCCGGCGGCTTCCCTTGCAATGCTAAGAGAGCTTTTTATTATTTCCTCCACCCCGAAGCCCGAGCCTTCAAGCTTGTATCTGCTGGCACCGAAGCTGTTTGTCGTTATCACACCGGCTCCGGCAGCGATATATGATTTGTGTATATTTGATACAATATCGGGGTGCTTTATATTATAGCTCTCAGGCAGCTCACCGGCCTTCAGTCCGTACTTTTGGAGCAGCACCCCCATACTTCCGTCGAATATCAGGAATTCATCATTTTTGAACAGTTTATTCATGGCTATCATCCCTTCTGTACAAACAATTTCTATCTTCACAGCTGCCGCATTTGCAGCTCTCTGTATCACAGTCTGTTGCCTCACATTTTGCTGCGGCACAGCCAGCCGTATTACTGCCTTTTGTTCCGGCTCCTGTGCTTTGCATTCCTATTATTGCTGTCACCGATTTTCTCGGTATCATTATGCTGCTTTCATTAACACATAGGCCGATTTTTTTATAGGTTCCCAATACCCTGACTATTTCCTTCTGAGTTTCAATGGGAAAATCCCCGTAACCCGGGCTGTACCTGGGGGTTATCCCAAAACCCATGGCCTCAGCCTCGGCTCTTATTTCTTCCTGAAGGATATCACAGCAGGACTCTATTGCCGCCGTGGCACAGGCATCAAAAATCAGCCCCCTTGTAACATCCGTTCTTGAGTAAAGTGTTATGTGCCTATCAATTTCAAGCCCTAGGGTCACAGCCATCAGGGCGCATTTTTTTGCTCCGGCCAAATTGGAACGTATATCCCTTCCCCGAAGGGTAAGAGTTGTACTCTTTAGCCAAAGGCCTTCTTCCCCATCCTCAATTTCGCAGATCTCGTAAATAAAGGCCGGATTTGAAAGGGTCTTGACCTCTTCTATGCATTCATTAATGAGGCCTTCAAGGGCGGCGTTAATTTTTTGGCCCCTATAGCCCAGATATCTCAAAACCTCTTTTTTATCTATGTTCATTTCGAGCCCTCCGATTTAACATATAATATACATATTTCGCCTTCAAATGCAATAGATTATTATTTTTTAAAACATTGAGCTTTGCATTTGACATTGAAGATGCAACCACCCTCGGGCTCCTTAGTTGCATTTACTTTGTCAATTGATTCCGGAGTGATTAGACAAATATAGTACCATCAATTGATAGAAAGAATTCTATCAATTGATGGTACTATTATACCCAAAAAAGGCTTGAAATCAGAGAATTTGGGGGTTGTTAATCGTGGGAACAAGGTAAGAATACAATAATTACGGGCCACCTAACTATTACTTGCGGTCAGAGGAGATGAGAGCCCCTGTGGAACTTTCGAATAGAGGGGGCTCGGGGGAACGGCGTCAGGGTATGGGGCGGTACCGGGGG
>CAYURW010000172.1:0-2758 GCA_964447145.1 uncultured Clostridiaceae bacterium | reverse complement strand
CCTTTGGCGATTGTGGATGCCATAATGGCAAAACGGAATTTGGGAACGGTAAGGGATATGGCTCCTATAACCGTGGGTGTCGGACCGGGTTTTGAGGCCGGAGTTGATGTTGATGCGGTCGTCGAAACCTGCAGAGGGCATTATTTGGGCAAGGCCATATATAGCGGGGCAGCATGCACCGATACAGGAATCCCGGGGGATACTGCCGGATATGGTAAAAAGAGGCTGCTTCGGGCACCGAAAAAAGGTTTTATCAAAAATGTACATGAAATCGGTGATTTGGTAAAAAGAGGCGAAGATGTTGCTTTCATCGGAGACGTCCCCGTAAGGCCTCAGATTGATGGAGTTCTGCGGGGGCTTATTGCAGACGGGACTGAAGTATTCAAGGGCTTAAAAGTAGGAGATGTAGATCCCCGAGGCATACGGGAATACTGTTTTACCATATCAGACAAGGCCAGAGCAGTTGCAGGCGGGGTACTTGAGGCAATACTGGCGCAGAGGGTTGCAAAAGGCTTATAATCAGCAATATGTCCGGGACAGTTGACGGCAAATAGCAATTATAGTATTCCGGTGCCGGGCAATTGCTGCACAAGCAATGCTGAGATATTGCACTTCAAGGAACTCCAACGACATTATTATGAAATTGCTGCGCAGGTGGTTGCTGCACCATATGATTGTTATTATAAGGAGTGGCTTTATGGGCAAAAATATGGATCTCATAATAAAAAACGGTACGATTGTTACCTCATCGGAATCTTACAAAGCCGACATCGCTGTAAAGGATGGCAAAATTGTTTTGATTTCGGAGAGCATGGAAACGGATGGAGGAATGGTCGTCGATGCCTCAGGCAAACTGGTATTGCCCGGTGCCATTGATGCCCATGTGCACCTTGAGCTGCCGGTTAGCGGGACAGTTTCTGCGGACAGCTACGAGGCGGGCACCCGGGCTGCTGCATGCGGCGGAACCACCATGGTATTTGATTTTGCAACCCAGGGAAAAGGAATGGGGCTTGTGGAGACAGTAAAGGACAGGTTCAAATACGTTGAGCCCCAGGCCTGCATTGACTATTCTTTTCACGTTGCAATAACGGACATGACACCGAAGGTCCTGGATGAATTCCGGGATTCTGTTGAATTCGGAGTACCCAGCTTCAAGCTTTATATGGTATATAAGGATATGATGGTGGATGACGGGGTCATTGCGGATGCATTGGAAAGGTCTGAGGAAACCGGTGCACTGATTGCAGTCCATGCAGAGAACCCGTATCTCATTGAGAGAAGGATCGGGAAACTGTTGTCTGAGGGCAAAACATCGGCATGGTATCATTACGTGAGCCGCCCTGAGTTTGTGGAGTCGGAGGCGGTAAGAAGAGTAGTATATATTGCCTCTGCCCTTAGCGCCCCTCTGTACATTGTCCATCTGGCGAGCAGGGAGGGCCTCGATGCAGTTGCAAAAGCCAGGGAAGAGGGCTTTGAGATATATGGAGAGACCTGTCCCCAATACCTGAATTTTACCAATGAAGTATATAAGGGTGAAAAGGGAAGATATTTTGTATGTTCTCCTGCCATTAAAGGGGAGGAAAGCCGAAAAGCATTATGGGAAGGCATAATAAGAGGGGATATTTCCACTGTAGCTACGGATCATTGCCCTTTTCAATCCTATGAAAAGGATTGGGGCAAGGACGATTTTACAAAGATACCAAACGGCTGCATGGGTGTTGAAAATATGTACCCGTACATTTTAAGTGAAGCAAATAAAGGCCGGATATCTTTTAACAAAGCCGTGGAACTCTGTTCCGCAAATCCGGCCAAAATTTTCGGATGCTCTCCGCAAAAAGGGACCATCGCCGTCGGAAGTGATGCTGATATAGTTATTTATGATCCCAGTAAAAGGTTTACTGTATCCAAGGAGAATATGCATTCAGATGTGGACTATACCATTTGGGAAAATTGTGAAATGACCGGGTATCCCGTTATGACCTTTTCTCGGGGCAAATTGGTATTCAAGGATGGCAGCTTCACGGGAGAACCGGGCTGGGGCAGATTTGTGAGATGCTTTAGGAAATGAGCCTATTAGAGCAGTCTATGTATGGGTAATTGCATAGGCTGCTTTTTACATTGGTGGTCCCAAAATATATCCTTATCTATACGAACAGCAGCTTACCCAATGGGGATTTTATGTTAACCGGCTTTTGCGGTGCTGATGTGCAAAATCTGAGTTTTACAAAAGTAAAGAAGCAAAGATAGCAAGAAAATATAATATTGATGAGATACAAATGAGGATTCTAAATGGTCATAGCGTTTATTATTAACATCACCAATATCTGTTACTTATTTGGCAGCTATCATTATAACCAAAGCGAAATTTTGCACAAAAATGGGCTTGACCGGTTCAAACCCATTTTTGTGCAAAAATTCGAGTTTTGTGTGGGCATTTGGATTATGTAAACCATATTTGCTTGAATTTATGCGAAATTATGATTTATACTTTGGATTTAGCATTATATTTCACACATTACTCGAAATTTTGCACATTATCCAGCATTGAATTGTAAATATGGGTTAACATAAAATTTTATCAGAGCAAGTATATATTTAACAAAAACATTTACAAAAAATTTGTATGAAGATAACTTGCCAACGTTTAATGACAGTAACTAAAGAAGTTCAATTATTGACAAAACACCCAGTCAAACTTATAATTGAATTGACTAAACAATCAAATTTTTCACTTTGGATTTTGACCTTACTATTTACG
>CAYURW010000171.1:1122-3010 GCA_964447145.1 uncultured Clostridiaceae bacterium | reverse complement strand
TATGATAATATTATTCATAACATAAACGGCTTTTACCCGGACTCCGGGCAAAAGCCGCATTTTCCCATGGCTCGTAAATACCTCCCTCACATGGATTCCCATATTTTTGCCGCTATTATTGTCATATCGTCAGGAGCTACCCAGTCATTAGCCTCCAGACAGCCTTGAAGTATCTCATCAGCAAGCTTTTGCGGATTCCTGGTCCTGATTCCTCTGATCATTTCAGAGAGCCATTTTTCTTTGTCCAGGGTATCCTTATTGCAGTCAAGAACGCCATCTGTGACCATAATAACGAAATCCCCCTCCCTAAGCTTGTTTTTTACAAGCTCTGCATCAATTTTCTCAAGAACCCCTGCAGGAAGAGTACCCGTCTTTATAGTCTGTACATCCTCTTCGTGCTTTATAAAAGTAGATACTGCCCCCACCTTAATAAACTCAGCCTCCCCTGTATATTGATTAATAATTGTCATATCTATTGTTGAATAAGTTTCACCGTTGGACTTCAGTAGCATCATGGAATTGATCGCCTTCAAAGCCACGTCCTTATCAAAGCCCGCATAAAGGAACTTTTCCAAAATAGTTATGGCTGCGCTGCTTTCCAATGCAGCCTTCGGTCCGGTTCCCATTCCGTCACACAATGCAAGCATGTATTTACCGTCCTTTAATTCAATGAGGGAATAGTTGTCCCCCGAAATGGCCTCGGATTTGTTCATTCGCGCAACCCCTGCCGCTACCTGGTATCGTTGCGCCTCTTTCAGCCTGATGCTGTATATACTGTCATGGAACAATTCCAAGATAGCATTTTTTTTGGTGAATTTCTTCCCGGTGACCTTGTTTATAACCGGGATAATGCTTCTTACACATTCATACTTGTTCCCATAATTATTGACTTTTATTTCTATGTTCATCGCATCACCCTCCTTTGCGACTATTACATCCTTTACCCTTACGGCTTCATTATCCAGGCCGGCCATTATAAGCTCCTCCATGTCTCTGTCATAGTCCGTATCAATATCAACACTCACTGCCAGATCATACACTACTGCGGATACCTCCTCCAATTGTTCACTTACAAGTAATATGCCTTCATTCATTTTCTTTTTCCATACAAGCCCGCTCCTGTACATGTCATAATAGTACCTGAGACTTTCCGCTATTTCCTCGGATTTTAGGCAATAGTCCCTGAAGCTTTTGAAATTGTCATTTTTTTTGGGATCTCCCCCATTCTCCATTGTTATAATAATGTTAAAAAGGTACTGGTAGCTTTTGTAAAAATCTCTTTTCCAGCAGTTGCTGCATATTCCGCAGCCGGTACAGGTCTTTCCGACAGCCTGGTCAATTATTTGTGCCGTATCGACATGGGAAAAATAGTTGTTTTCGTGGGCAGTGCCTTTTAGTATATCGGCCAGGGATTTGTATACCATCGAAAACTCGGAGAGTTTTTTTGAAGTATGCTCTTTGACCCTCGTACAATAGGATTTTTCCCTCGGGTATTCACCTGCAGCCGATAAATTGAAAGCCGCAAGCATTTTTATGAGGCTTTGGGGAAAACAGAGAAACAACACCGATGCGGCTAATATTTCGTAGAATTTTATTAGCACCTCTGTTGAACCGTTAATGTAGAAGGTCATGAGAGCATTACTCATAACAAAGCCTAAAGGGCAGCCGAGCCGCCCAAGGTTTTTCAACAGACCGCACATTAGGGCGCAAAAACCGTAAACCCCTATTGCCGAAGGAAGAATAGAGCCTGACAATGCCTGCACTACCCCCATTATGATTCCGATAGCAGCGCAGGTACCGGCATTTCCAGTATATGCGGAAACCATGATTGCAAGGATAATAAGGATGTTTTTGATTTGTTTGAGCAGAATGTTCCTTTTGAGCTTAG
>CAYURW010000171.1:0-1112 GCA_964447145.1 uncultured Clostridiaceae bacterium | reverse complement strand
TAAAACAAAATGCAGCCATTATTGAGAGGGAGATGGCCTCTTCCGCAGACAAAAACCTTCGATTTTTGTGATTGTTAATCACCGGTATTGAACGCTCATAAATATTTATAAGTATGACGACTAAAAAAGACTCAATAACCACCATAATAAGATCGTATAAAAAGTAATTCTGGACATAGAAAATAAAGTAACCGGCCAGAAAATTCGTTAAGGCTGCTATAATTGATATGACCAGTTTTCTTCTGGTCTTCATATTTCGTGTCACAAAGTATGAAGCTGCAAAAACAAAAAATGTGAAAATGTATTTCAAAAGGATGCCTTTGTTCCCGGCACTTATTACCCCAAACAGTATGCTCGTCCCTACCAAGGGGAGGCTTAACCCCTGAACCATTGCAGCCGCTAAAAATGCAATACAAAACGGATTCAAAAAGTCCAGTATCACAGCCCTGCCCAAAAGAAACCCGAATATGCCGAATATTATATATGACTTCAACCCTGTGTTTGCGAAAAAATTAATGGCATTTTTCAGTTTCCCATGTTTGTCTGTAATACTTTGACTTGATACAGTTGCCAATACTTACACCTCGATGCTTCCAATTTTTGCTGCCGTATTAGCATTCTAGCACAAGGGCATTTAAAAATTTGTCGGGTTAGGTGCCTGGAAATGGAAAACTTTTAGACAATGGGGGGGTTTTTATGACATATGAAGTGGGATATGCCCAAGATAAGACAAAGTGGCTATTTTGATGCAGCTATTTTTAGTCGGTAATTGGCATCCATGACAAAATAAAAAACCCTGACCTAAATGCCCGTGTCCATAGGGACAAAATTTGGACTATAGTATTCTAAGGTAGGCAGACAGCAGATATGGCTGTCTGCCTTTGCCGTTAAACGGCTATTTTACCTGCTTCTTCTGCAAATGCACCGAGGATTCCAATGTCACGGTAGCGGATAATAATCTTTTGCTCTGCCGTTCTTGAATAACGTTCACCGCGTTCGCCTACTTCGATGCGCTCAATAAACAGGTGCAGCAGTTCGCTGGTTAGCTCCTGAATTTCGGTGTAGCGTTCCGCTTTTTCGGACTTGGCCTCCTGTATGCCGAAGGTCAGCTC
>CAYURW010000170.1:0-3031 GCA_964447145.1 uncultured Clostridiaceae bacterium | reverse complement strand
ATACAGAGCTTCACTGCCGTAGGAAGGAATGTCACCAATGGATATGCCGTTCTCCAGCAGCATTCTGAAGGAGCCGACGGCAAGGGGCCAACCTTCCGTGGAGTCGTAAAGGTCAGGATCATCAAAACCCAGGATATCGGCAATTTCTTCTCTTGTAAATGCAAGCTCCTTTTGGGTCAGCTCTTCCATATTGCCATTTATTTTATAAGGTAATAAATCTTCCCAGGGTGTTTCTCTGCTGCCCAAACAAAGCCTGGCGTTTTTCGGGAGATACTTGATAAGGCAGAGGATAAGATTTTTAATCTGGTCTACTTCTATGGTATGCAGATCGTCCATAATCATAATGAAATTTCCGGAGATATTCTCGATACCGCAGATCAGTGCACCCCCGAGCATAGAGATGAAATTGTCCTTTTGGGAAAATGGCAGGTATTCAGATATAGAGAAGTCAAATTCCGGGAAGGTTTGCTTTACAGCTTCGCACAGCGTATTTACGAAGGTAAAAATATCGTTTTCCCCGTCCAGAGAGAGCCAGACAACGGTTTCGGCCCTGTTTGCAACCTGCGACAGAAGGGTCGTCTTGCCGTACCCCGCACCCCCATGGATATACACAAGCTTTCCTGTGCTGTTAAGGATGGAATCTATTAAATTTTCACGCAGTATTTCTCCGGAGACAGATTTTGGAACTGTTAGCCTTGCACTTGGTATATTGAGCATGCATATCACTCCCAAAAAATATTATTAATATACTTATTATACATGTGAAATCGGGAAATTTGGGTAATTGCAAGAAAAAAAGTCGGGAAATGTCGAAAATTTGATTTTTGTTCACGGTTTTGTTAATCGCTTATGTTTTATTGTATATGTAGAGTTGCAATATATGGCGATAGAAATTGCATAAATTAACGGCCACCATTTTATTATATGCGTAAGATCGTAATATTCGACGGCATAATTGCACAATTTGGTCGCCAAAGCGAGGTGAATAAAGATTAGTACTGATATTATTAAAGGAATTCCATATGAGGACTGCGGCGTGAATAAGGAAATGTTTCCCTGCATGGGGAGATGCTGCAACAAGAACGATGTTCTATTTATGGCTTCCTATGAAAAGATTTGCCCCCACTGTGACATATCGACTTCTCTGCCATATGGGCCAAGTCTGAAGATGACTACTATTTTTGAATGCAGTAGATTTGGCTACGGCAGAAGGTTAACGGAATAATGGGTTAACAGAATAATGACATATCAAATTGAACGTGGATGTATAAACAATATTTCAACTTTTATAAACTAATTGGAGGTGTAGACGAATGGCTAAAATAATACGGAAAAAAATCACAGCAGTTATTATGGCACTTACGATTCTGATAAGCTTCATGCCCCCGGTGGCACTTGCTGCAGAATCAGCAGGTGGGAGTGCTATGCTGAGCGTGGCAAGCTCCGTATATGATGCTTCAATAAGCCCACTGGCGATTCACGCTGCATCCGCCATCGAAACGGCGGATTTTGTGACTGATCCCGCAGGTGCTATAGCACTCTTGGGAGGCACAGACTACGCGAAATACGACGACGTCAGCAACGAAATTACACTAAAGGGCGTGGACTTTTCTACCTCTGCTCCCGTAGCGGTAGAACTGGCTGACGGCGTGACACTGGTGCTGCAAAGTGGCACGGAGAACCGCATTATTAGTACTTATGCCGATGAATATGACTCGTGCGGCATTCAAGGTACCAACCTGACCATCTGTGGAGAAGGCTCCCTTGAGGTTACCGGCGGTACAAGTGATGGCTCCAGCAGAGGAATTTCAGCATCATCCATTACAATCACGGGAGGAGAGGTGAACGCCACAGGCGGGGCAGCAGGTCGCAACTCCTCCGGAATTTCAGCATCATCAATTATAATCACAGGAGGTATGGTGACCGGTACAGGCGGGAATGCCTTTTGGGACAGCTGGGGAATCATTGCTAGTAGTGCCGGAAACTATATCAGCATTTCCGGGGATTCTAAAGTTATCGCCTCATGCGGAGAGGCCAAAAACAGCGAAGCAATTACAGCATCTTCTATTACAATTTCGGGAGGCGAGCTGACTGCAACTGGAGGAAACACAACTGCACCCGGGGGAGGCAGCGTTGCAATTTCAGCAAATAATTCTTTTGAGGTGTCCGGTGGAATGGTAACGGCCGCAGGCGGAGAGGCTCCTATAAGTTATGGAATCTATTCGGGTTCTTCTTTTACAATCCTGGACGGAACGGTGACAGCAACAGGCGGCACACGGGCATTATCCAGTGCCCCTGTGCTGGAAGATTATAGCGACTACGCAGCCCTTGGCGCAAAAAGTATGATGGGCGGCGAACCTGTGGATCCTGAACCTTATAATAGTGTGAATAATGGCGAATATATATATTTCAATATCAAACCTGAGACAGTAGGTCCCATTATTTATGTTAATGAGACCTCTAAAGGATCAGGCAGCGGTTCCGGTTGGGCTAATGCCTCTACTCTGCAGGCTGCCATTGACAAAGCAGTAGCCGGAAATCAGATTTGGGCGGCAAAAGGCACCTATTTCCCTACGAGTGTTAACGGTATTGTAGAAGCGTCGGTTGAAAACTATGATCGCTATAAGCACTTCCAGATGAAAAACGGAGTTGCAATATACGGAGGCTTTGCCGGAGATGAAGCTGTGGATTTTGACCTGAACGACCGAGACTTTACAGATAACGAAACCATTCTGAGCGGCGATATTGGCACTCAAGAGGATGAAAGCGACAACAGTTATCATGTAATTTTCCATGATTATGACTTGCTTCTTGACAACACAGCAGAATTAAATGGTTTCACTATTACAGGAGGCAATGCCAATCATACGAGTTTTACGAGTTGGATACATAAGTGCGGAGGCGGGATGTATAACTATGAAAGCAGTCCGAAATTGACAAATGTGACCTTTAGTGGGAACAGCGCCGGAGACGAAGGCGGTGGGATGTATAACGAAAACAGCAGTCCAACATTGACCAATGTGACCTTCAT
>CAYURW010000169.1:0-3109 GCA_964447145.1 uncultured Clostridiaceae bacterium | reverse complement strand
TAAGTAAACAGTGAATATCAATACAAGGCTGAGCAGGGAGGGAAATCCCGCCCCCTCAAAACTTGTAAAACCCCAATATCGATATCCAGGGGAGAGAATTTACATAATTTAGCTAAAATCGGATTTGATTAAAAAATTTCTATGAAGATAACTTGCCAACGTCTACTTTACAGTAACCTACCCCGTGATTCAGTAGAAAACTATTCTACTAATTGATATAATAATAATAATAATGATATCCGAGAGGAGTGGCAAAAATGATCACCAATATAAAAACAAAGCGCCTTTTCTGCATTTTTCTTGTCATTGGCATTCTGCTTACTCTGTTCAATTTTGTCTCTTTTGCAGAGGATCCCGGCGAAACAATGGTTTATACCCCCGATGAGCTTAAGAGGGAACTGGAGAGGCCTGAAGGAAGCAATGTAAAGCTTGGTGCAAATATTAAGTTTCCGGCCTCCCTGCGTAAAGATTATGCAATTGAAATAATCGACGGGAATCATGTGCTTAATCTTAACGGATATTCAATTGAGTACACATTTGTTAATAATATGCGTGAAAACTCGGGTACACCAATAAGGCAAAACAATACCTTAACAATAAACGGCAATGGTTCTATATTGGGTGGCTATGTTGCAGTTGAAAACAGTGGACAGGATTGCACCCTCATTCTTAACGGTGGAAGCTACAGGGGCCTCGCAGCCTCAGGGCTGAGGATCATGGGACTCACAATAATAAACAAGGCCGCTCTTGCAGGCAGGTTCGGTGATGTCTGGCTTGAAGGAGGAATCCTGGTCGACAATTGCGATGCAGTAGATAAAATTGACTATACTTTCAAAAGAGGAGGCATTAACATTGAAAAAGGGGTGCTCACGGGAAGTGCTGTATTACGCAGTATCCTTATTGTTGATGACCTTACAGTTGCAGAAAAAGCCTCCATTGATATTGAAAACAAAGGGGCTCTTGTTGTAAAGGGTAGTTTAGCCGGAGAGCAAAGAATCCGTTTGGACGGCGGAATGCTTATTAAAGATGGAATAGTGACAAATAAGGGGCAGTTCTGCCTGGGAGGCAATCTAAGGCTAAGCAGCCTTGAAATACCGGACGGAGTTGAAATTATGGTTATGGAAAACAATAATTTTGAGGTGGACAATCTGACAAACAATGGCAATCTGCAGTTAAGAAGCGGCAGTGAGCTTATTGTAAATGGCGATCTGGTCAACAATGGATTTATCCATGTAGAGCAAAGAGATAATATGATTGTATCAGGAAATATCTCCGGAGCGGGAAGCTTCTCCATTGACGGTATTGGATTTTTTGGAGAAGAGCTTGACAATGGTCCATCGGTAGACCAGGGAAGAATGCAGCGGGCAGCAGATGACCTCTATACTCTGGGATTGTTTAAGGGCACAGGTACAGATGCTGCAGGCAGTCCGATTTTCGGCCTGATGGAAGCCCCCACAAGGCAGGTTGCCATTACCATGCTTATACGACTTCTCGGAAAAGAAGCCGATGCGCTTTCAACCAAATGGGATCATCCATTTTTAGATGTTGATCCATGGGCTGATCCTTATGTTGGTTATGCCTATTCGAAGGGTATTACAAAAGGAATAAGTGAAGACAAATTTGGCGGGAATGATATTGTATCAGCATATCAGTATCTCACGTTAACATTAAGGGCCCTTGGATATGACGACAGTGCGGGAGATTTCAAATGGGATGACCCCACCGGACTATCAGAGAAAATTGAACTGACATCCGGTGATTATATGGACAACAAAGCCCCCTTCTACAGAGGTGATATTGCCATCATCTCCCATCTGGCGCTGCAAAGGCAAATAAAGAACGGGCCTTTTCTGCTCAAGTACCTTTTGGATTCAAATGCTGTCCGCCCTGAGGATGTGGCAAAAACCGGCCTGTGAGTTAGGTGCCAGTCTGTCAACTGTCAACCTATTGGTTATGTATCAGCTTCCATATTGAGTTGCCTGACTGTCCTATATTTGCACCTATTTGTCTCAATGAGTAACCATATTCCTGTGCCCTTTTTGCATATTTCAACTTATACTCTTTGTACTTACTATCTCTTGTTCCGTTTGTTATCTGGCTCTCAATTTCTGTATCTTTAGTTACCTCTAATAACAGTTCTTTAAGACTTGGCCTATTATTCAAGTTTATAATGCTTTCCATCATTATTTCGTATGCCTTATCTCCAATTTCATCCAATACATCATAATCTGTCTCTTCTATCTCATTCATTATATCCCCATACTTCTTATTACTCTTTAAATACCCTTTTTCTATCATGTCGATTACTGTTCTTGTTTCAATAAATCCATTTGACTTTTTTCTATAGAATTTATCACTGCTCCATTTATAATCTTCAACTCTTTTTATCATACCAGCCTTAACCGGATTTTGGTGTATATAAGCTAAAACCTTAATAAGATGCTGCTCATTGAGAATGAGATAAGACTTGTACCTCCCCTGAAAAACATGACCGCATCTTTCATACATTGCATTAAAATATTTGCTGTATTTGTTATTTATTTGATGCATTATCTTTTGCAGCTTTATATCTGCTGTTTGGATTATCAGGTGGTAATGGTTGTCCATCAAAACATAGCCTATTAGCTTAAAGCGCATAGTTTTGCGGCTTTCATTCAAGAGTTTCAGGAAATAACCTTTATCTATATCTTGCTTAAATATATACTCACGATTATTTCCTCTAGCAATTACATGATAATATCCACCTAACACATCATCTCTTTTATTTCTCCCCATTTTATCACCACACAATAAATTTCAATTTTTACTATCTGTTACCTTATTTTACCACATGCTGTTGTTCAATAAAAGAAAAACCCGAGACTAACTCGGGTCTACATACATATATAGTAGATAAGTTGACAGTTGACAGACTGGCACCTAACCCCCACCCCTAGTATTTAATGAATTTCCCACCGGTTACGCCGCAAATACTGCATTTTTCTGGCTGGAATTTCTCAATATTTCCGCAGACTGGGCAGAGGTAGTAAAAAACTTCTTCAGTTTCGTCCAGATTATCTAATGCTTCCTGATAAAGCCCGGCATGAACCTCTTCCGCTTTCATTGCAAA
>CAYURW010000168.1:0-3167 GCA_964447145.1 uncultured Clostridiaceae bacterium | reverse complement strand
CAATAGTTTTTATGCGGCTTCTGGCGATATAGGAGTTTTCAATGGTAAGAGGCCCTCCGACACAACCGCCGACACAGGCCATACCCTCAAAAAACTCAAGCCCGCTAAGTTTGTCCATTTCGATCTCTTCCAGCACCTTAATGACCTCCTGTATGCCGTCGACAGCCAGGTAGTTTTCAACCCCCAGGGGTTCTCCCTGCCCCCCTGCTGTCATCCACATAACAGATTCCCTGGTAATACCGTCAAGAGTGCCTTCTGACTCTTTGCTCCCCAAATTTCTTAATACTTCGCCATAGACATCCTTCATTGACAGAATCCCGTCAATATTTGACTCCTTTGCCCCCAAAGGATTTTTTACGCTGGTCATTATTGCCGTACATGGGGAGATAAAAACTACTCCTATTTCATCCATAGAAAGGCCCGTTTCCCTGGCAGCCCGGGTTTTGGCCAGAAAAGCCGCTATTTCCACAGGCGACTTTATATTTGCAACATTAGGAAGCAATTCGGGGAACCTGATCTGGATGAGTCTTATTATTGCAGGGCATGAAGAATTTATGACCGGGCGCCTGACATCCGAATTTTTTAGTATATAATGCTTAAGAATGCCGGTGATTATTTCGGTCCCCTTAGATGCATCATAACCCTCGTCAAATCCTAATTTTTTGACTACCTTGAGTATCTCGCCTACTCCCGTATTATCAGGAAACTGTCCGTATAATATCAAGGATGGTATGGCTATGGTATACTTAAATTTTTTTAGTATGGAGATATTGTCTGTAACAGCACTTCTTGCATGGTTGGGGCATACCCTTATGCATTCGCCGCAGTCGATGCACTTCCCGCCTACTATTCGGGCCTTTCCCCCAATCAATCTGATAGCCTCAGTAGGACAAATTTTTAGGCATCTTGTACAGCCTACACATCTGTCCTCATTTAGAACAACTGAGTGAAAATAATCTTCATTCATATCAATCACCAGCCTTCAAATCTACTTCAACACTAATTATAGTACCGCTCCCCTCCGAAGAAGTCACATAAAACCTGTCGGAGCACCTTTTCATATTAGGCAGGCCCATACCAGCCCCAAAGCCCATTTCTCTAACCTTGTCAGTGGCGGTGGAATAACCCTCCTGCATGGCAAGCTCCAGATTCCCTATTCCGGGCCCCTTGTCACTTGCCGTTATTTTGACGGAGCACGGGGTGACCTCCAATTCTATCCTGCCCCCAGATGAATGTATAACTATATTCATTTCCGCTTCATAGGCGGCTATAGATACTCGCCTTATTATTGCGGAATCAATACCCAATTGCCTGAGGATCCTCTTTATTGAGCTTGAAGTCTCTCCCGCCCTTACAAAATCATCTTTCTCAACTTCAAATAAATATCTTATATCTTCCATCATCATGATGCCTCCAAAAACAAATATGCTTATTCCTGCGGCGGCAAATCTGCTAATCTATGCTTACGCCTTCCAACCCGTGGCTATACAGCTTCCCGGAAGCAATGTACATTGTATATCGGGTCGTAAGCAATGTGATACCCTTCCCAACTGCCAGCTCCACAATGTCATCGCCGGGTTTTTTCCCCCTGACAAAAACTATTGCGCTTAAGTCCGCCATTTCTGCAGTCCTTACCACTTGCTGATTGGTAAGCCCGGTTAGAAGAAGGGTCTTTCCTTTGACAAAAGCCAATACATCGCTCATAAGATCAGACCCAAAGGCATATGAAATTTCGCTGTCCATAAAGTCATTTCCGCACAGTACTTCTGCATCCAATATTTCTTTTATTTCATAGACTCTCATACATAAACCCCCTTTGCCTGACTTAATTATATAATATATGCAGAAAAAAAGCATTCTTTCTCTGACATTGATATATGTCATGATTTACAGTAAAATAATAGTACAGCCCGCTGTTTTTATCAAATGCTCACAGCGCATTACAAGCAATTCACACAAGCGCTCATTGAAAGGAGTTGGTTGGATTGTCTTCTATTCTATCAGGCATACTGCGTCAAAAGCTTTCTGAAATCCAAAAGCAGCTTCCCCCTTTTGTAAAAATTATAAAGGACACCCCTGTGAGCTTTGAGAGTATCCTTGAGGATGAAAGCTCCAAGTTGCCGGGCGCACAAAATCAAATAAGCGGCGACATCAACAGGATTATTGAAACGGCCTCAAAAAAATATAATATAAGCAGTAATATTATTAAAGAAATAATCCAGGCTGAATCCGGCTTTGACCCCAATGCAGTTTCAAGGACCGGCGCTATGGGCCTTATGCAGCTTATGCCCGGAACAGCAAATATCCTGGGCATAAATAATGCCTTCGATCCTACGGAAAATATAGACGGCGGGGTCAGGTACCTAAGAGATATGCTGACCGAGTTCGGCGGCGATCTTGAACTTGCCCTGGCGGCTTATAATGCCGGGCCCGGCAGTGTCAAAAAATACGGTGGAATACCTCCCTACGAAGAAACCCGGAACTATGTCAAAAAAATAATGCTGCGCCTGAATGGCAAAGCATAGCCTTTACTTTTATCAAGCCTACACAATTTCTCTTTTCATAACAATCAGGTCTTCTGATGAAGAATTAAATTTTATATATTGTTCAATGGTCCTAAAGTAAGAGAACTCAAGATTTTGCCAAAAATTCATACCGATGCTGTTTCCGGCAATTATTCCAATGAAAAATCTTTTGACATCATAACTTTTATTCAGCACATCAATAAGGGCAAGAACAGATCTGGTCCCTATTCCCTGCCTCTGGTACCCATTGTCTACAAGTATTGAGGATATCCAGGCCTCTTCGCTGTTTTCGTATTCTATTCTCCCTTTAATAACGCCGATTAGGTGCAAAATGCCATCCTCATCAGCAAATATGCCGGTAAAAAACTCATGGCTGTTAACAAGCACTTCAAGATACTTTTCATTTATGTCCTCTATTGACATTCTCCTGTCTATGCCTGTCGCATATATGTTATTATCATTCTGATTATACAAATTCAAAACATTTACAAAATCATCTTTTGTAATATCCTTGAAAATCAAGTTATCTAATTGGTAATTCAGACTAAGCATTTTGCTCACCTGCATATATAATATTTCTATTAATGATTAGACCTGTGCAGTAAAAAGGGAAACATTAAGCAGCAATCCCTAATTTGGTAA
>CAYURW010000167.1:0-3227 GCA_964447145.1 uncultured Clostridiaceae bacterium | reverse complement strand
GATGACCTCAACTATTTGATTAGCCGATTTGGCACTGCTATCGGCAAGCTTTTTTACTTCGTTAGCTACAACAGCAAAGCCCCTTCCGGCCTCCCCCGCCCTTGCAGCCTCTATTGATGCATTTAATGCAAGGAGATTAGTGTTATAGGAAATACTATGTATTACTTTTAGGATATCATTTATTTGTTCGGATTTCTTGTTGAGATTGTTTACTACTTCTCTTGCATAGGTCACTGCTTCTTCAATTGCCTTCATGGCATTGATTGAGTTATTCGCCGCTTCATTTCCTGTATGTGCAACCTCTAATGTATTTGCTGCTATAATTTTGGAGTTTTCAGTGCTGGCATAGACTTCCTCAGTTAATGCGGAGTAATTTTCAATTTCACTGACCACATTATTTATTGAATTAACCTGGACTTCTACACGATCAGCCAAATCGTAGGTAATATTGATCAGATTGTCCGTCGCAAAGGCTGTCTCTGCAATTTCCATGGCAAGTCTTTCAACTATGTGCTTTTGGTTTTCTTTTAGGATTCCGGTGTTCTTGGATAATTTTTTGGCAGGCTCTAGGTATGTTCCTATAATAGATTCAGGTTCATCCGCTGGTTCACTGTTGTTTTTCTTTTTCTTAAATAGCTGCAACATCTTATACCCCCTACAAGCACTATAATGTGTATCATAAACATTATACTCCAAAAGTACCAATATGTAAAAGGTAAAGACCTAAGGGCGGTTGAGCCAGGAGCACTAACTCAATTGACATAGTAAATGCTACTAAAGAGTCCGATTCATCCCTGGGGAATCCCAGGCAAACAGAAAATATCTGGCTTATTCCCGGAAAGCAGAGAAAGAAGGAAAGCCAAATGCCGCCAAGCTGTTTAGGGCTGCATCTGATGCAGAAACCTTTCCCAATGTTGTCAGATCAGGACGGCAGCTTAGAACCTTAATTCAAGCGCCGAATTTCTCCAATGTTCTTCTTCTATTGAAACGAATGTTATATACTGTAGG
Source organism: uncultured Clostridiaceae bacterium (assembly GCA_964447145.1). Classification (GTDB taxonomy): domain Bacteria; phylum Bacillota; class Clostridia; order Lutisporales; family Lutisporaceae; genus BRH-c25. The sequence continues at coordinate 2,219 of CAYURW010000167.1, read as the reverse complement.
TAGATACTGTAAAGTATAAGATATGTTAAAGGAGGTAAAAAAAATGCAATTCATGGTCACAGCCTATGACGGCACTGATGAAAAAGCAATGGACAGAAGAATGGCAGCAAGGGGGGAGCACCTGGAGGGAGTAGGAAGAAGGTTTAAGTCGGGAGAGCACCTTTATGGAGCGGCAATACTTGATGATTCCGGGAAAATGATTGGTTCAGTAATGGTAGTGGAATATCCCTCTATGGATGAGCTTAATAAATGGCTGGAGATTGAACCTTACATAATAGGGGATGTATGGAGAAAAATTGATATAAAACCCTGTAAAGTAGCGCCGCTTTTTATGGGGCTTTATAAGTGAAGGAGAATAAAAGAAATTTGTGAGGGACAGGGTTTTGTCCCTCTGTCTCATATTGCCCTTACAAATAATACGCACAAAAGGGCACAAGCCTACCCTCGTCATACACATGAAGGCTGCATCTCCGCAAACGTTCAAGGTCAATATTCCAGGCATCCTGAAATGCCATAGCGGTTATCGTAAATCCATGGGAACGAATACTTCGGAGGAAGCCGTCAAGGGTTTCAATGTCATCCTTATATACCGGAATTTCCTGTGAATTAACAGTACAGGGCGACATCTCCCCGACATTGGGGCGCTGCCATCTGCCTGCTACAAATGAACGGTTCTTATCGGCTGATGTTACGGTATCGCAGCAGCTGCTTTTTACTTTGTGCAGAGGATGCAGAGTCTGATCATGCATTACTATATAATCTCCGTGGAATCCGCACATTGGATGGTCGCAGCGCGACGGCATAAGGGAATCCTGCCGCACCAAAGATCCGGCCTGCCTCTCTATGGCCTCAATAAGCTCATCAAGGGTAAAACGCTGTTCGTCAGACGGCATTGCCGGGATCCTGCCGAAATAGCTGACAGGCTGGAAATGTACGCCGCGCACGGCCGGGGCCTGTGAAACGGCGAACCGGATAATATCCCCGATTTCTTGAGTATTGACTTGGGGCACAATGGTCGGCACAAGAGTCACACCTAAATTATAACGTGAACAGTTATCGATTGCCTTCTGTTTTATACTGAACAAATCCCGACCGCGGAGCTTTTGATAAATATTGTCGTCAATTCCGTCAAACTGCATAAAAACAAATGACAGGCCTGCCTCGGCAAGACTCCTTACGTAGTTCTCATTTTCTGCAAGACGTATTCCGTTTGTATTCAGTTGGACATATTGGCATCCCGCTTCCTTGGCGGTGGCAACAATTGCAGGGAGATCGTCCCGCACCGTAGGTTCTCCGCCGCTCAGCTGAACCAACGTTTTTCCTGGCACAGCAAGGGCACGAAGCCTTGCACGGACAGTTTGAAATGGAATGTCCTGCCCATGTCCTCCTTCGGCAAAACAAAAAGAACATTTCAAATTGCATCGTTTAGTAACTTCCAGCAATACACAGCATGTGCCCTGTCGGTGTTCTGGGCACAAACCGCATCCGTGGGGGCAGTTTTCGTTCTCTCCCTCTTCTATGACTGGCAGACTGCCCCGCCATGATTCCATGCCCCTCAGTCCCCGCCATATCACCACAGAAAAGTCTCCATGCTCAGAACAGGTTTTTTCAAGATAAACCTCTTTCCCGCGGAGTGCATGAACTGCCGGAATCCTTTTAAGGCAGACGGGGCATACGCTATATGTCTTTCTCAGAATTTTGTTCATAATTATTCTCCAATTTAATATTTATATGTGTAGTAAAATGATCAAGGGCACTCTGATTGAGGCCGGCATTCCCTTGCATGCTGTGCATGCACCCTTGTACACTGCGCTGCACTCAGCATCCGATATAATGCATCTATTCCTTATCCGGGTAATAGGGGCACTCTTTTTTGATGCACTTATCATTGCCGGGAAACTGGCTGCATATATATCTGCTTTTGCCTGAATCCCTAAAACAGCCGAAGTGTTCTATCGCAGTCTCAATTGCGACCATCGAATCCCTTTTGCAGCAACGGGGACCCCCAAGCCGGCTGATGGCGGTCAATGCAAGCGCAGTCATACGGTTGGCCCCGCCCCGGTCCTCTTTTGAGTAGGGAGTTACCCCATGTATGACAGAATAGGCGATACCGACTCCGATGCAGGCTCCGCAGGCGCCATGGGTCCCGCATATGCCTCCGAATACTGCCTTGCCCCTGATAATAGCTTCTTTGATGGCGGAACTGTCTTTGTTCCCGG
>CAYURW010000166.1:0-3258 GCA_964447145.1 uncultured Clostridiaceae bacterium | reverse complement strand
TATGGAACTTCAGACCCGATCTTCTCAAGGGTAAGTACATTATCAGGCCTTTGACTCACAGTCTGCGTGTTTTGTTCTCCCGGATTATATGCAAGTATAATCTCTTCTCCTGTCCTTGGGTTAATATACTTTACTTCTGATTTGCGCCCCTTGACCAGTGATACTGTAATGCCGCTATTATCTATTTTTATTATATCGGGGGATATAAGCTTATAATTCTTCTTCATAAGGCTGTTCAGTTTAATAAAGCACCAATACTCGTAAAGCTGTGCCGTATCCTTTATAGAAATCCTGAAAATATCTCCATCTATCGCCAGACCTTTCAGAAGCATCAAATAATACTTATATAACTCTCGATATCCCGGGGCCATGTTAAATACTAATGACATGCTTTGCGTAGCCTTATAGTCATCAACGCTGTTAAGGAAGGACTGATGAATACGGCGTCCAATCTCATTCTTCATTTTCTCCGTTTCACCAATTATAGCTCTATCGTCATCAGCCTTATAGGCGCAGTATCGTTTTATAAAATCATTCAGACGTTTGACTGTTGAAACAAGAATATACTTCGTAAATTGATTTTCAATAGTGTTATAAATTATATGCTTCTTTACAGCCAGGCTTCTATGCAATAACAGGCCTGTGTATGTTTTTACCGTATTTTCGGGATGTTTCTCCAGCCATTTGATCGTTTTACCGTCTGTTTTCCTTATTTTATGCGCAGGCAGCACCACATGCTCCCTAAACAGAATATGGTGAGGATTCTGAATGACCATATCCGCTGCTTTGAGGAAATCGGTAAATATTGCCCGGATGATTGTTATAAATATTGCCGGGGTATAGTTTATTTCATCTCCCAGTTTAAATGACTCATAGGTCTTCCTTAAAAAATCAAATACAATTGAGTATATCTCATTGGTTATATCTTCAATAATGTTTTTATAGTCTTCCTTATAACTGATTTTGGATGGAAACACCTCAATTCTGATTACAAGGCTATTTACACCGTCAGCAGTAATTATTAAGTCTGATTGACCAATATTATTGTCAAAGTTAATAATGCCTGTCAGGATGTTGTCTCCTTCTGAGAGGGCCTCCACCTTATTGCGTATATTAAAATTCTCATGCCAGAATCCAACCTTTGAACCGCCAATTCCTTTGATTACTATTTCATAATCATTTTGCTCAAAAAAAAGAGGCATAGTGCGAAAACCGGCATAGTTAATATATGGGCCATTATCAATGGGTAGTGCGTCCTCGTTTCCTTTTAGTCTAATCTCCTTTATCCCGTCTCCCAAAAAAATAATGGTTGAATCGTGGCTACCCTGTCGACTCCCGCCAGTTTCCATATGTACTTTTTTGCTTTTTACAATTACATTAGCCTTATCGGTTCTGACCTCAAATATTTTTGCATCAGAGCCAGTAGGAAGTAAATCCATCTTCTTCAAATCTCCTCATCATAAAGGCAATTTTGTTGGAGCTCTTGTTATACTTACATTCATTATTCATAATATAATTTGTCATCTGCTCATAGGTATTTGAACCGGAAAGACCATTTTTGAAACAGCTCGATCAGTAAGTTTTTGATTGCTGAGCTGCTGCCTTGGATTCTGGGTAAAATCTTCTGCATTATCTCATTATCAAAGGCCTCATCTTCCGGAAGTAATTCATATTCCTTGTTATTCTGCATATAAAATGTGATTTCGTCTCTAATGCGATACCCTATATGATTCTCTGCTTTTCTTAAAACAACATTGAAACTCTGAAGCTCTGTACATATACTGTTAACATACTCTTTGTCTTTGCAGTGTGAAAGCTGCAGATAATTAGATTTTAAGAAACTATTGCCCAATCCTCCAATTGGGGTCGGTTCCTCTTCTATATATTCATCGGGCATTAAGTCCACATAGGAGAATTCTATTGTATTGGCCCTATCCAAAACCTTGCGGCTGAATGGAAATGTAGTTTCGTCCATATTAACCGTGCCAACGATGTAAAGGTTTTCCGAAAATCGCATTTCTCCGAACTTTTCCAATGCATTTGATGTGCCATAAGTACTTGCTTTAATCAATGGGTCGGAAACAATTGAGTCACTTTCAAAATGCCTTGTTTCAATCACCGATAGAAAATCGCTAAAATAGTATTCTACCCTCGCAAGGTTCATTTCATCAAGACAAAGTATATGCGGCTTGTCCGGGTTTTGGGAAGCCCTATGTACAAAATCTGTTATAGCCCCCTCAATGAACCTTCCGTTAAGATCCAGATGTCCGAACAAATCCGATGAATCGGACCAATCAGGGCGTACAGGCACTAGCGAGTATTCAGCGCTAATTGCCTCAGCAAACAATTTCACCAGTTTGGTTTTGCCGGTACCAGAGGTGCCCGCCAGGATTACAAAGGGCTTGGATTTAAGACTTAGGTAGAAGTTTTCTGCTAACCTCTCCTCAAAGGAGAATCCCTTCGCTTTAATATACTGATGAATTTGTTTGACTGTCTCCTTTATCTGCATTTTGTTCTCACCATCCGATTCCCCTTCTATTTTTGCCGGCTCATTACCATTATGATTTTGTTCTTCATGTTTCCCTTGTTTAATATCAATGTACTCGTTATATATATCAAGCATCTTTCTTAAATCTGATATCAGTACTTCATTGGGGGGCATCTGCCCTTTTTTATACTCTTTGTAAAATATTGTCCCCCGTTCATACAGATATGGCAATTCATGGTTATCCTTGAGATCGATTTTATCTCCGACTGAAAAACCTCGTGAATCAATCTTGTCAACCATCTGCTCAGCAAATGCACGCATAGCTTTAATAGCCTTTGATTTTCCAAGGTTGTTCTTCAAATCTATACAACCCTGATTAAAAGTAAGGTATACAGAATTGCAATCGCTGGAAAACAAATATACTATGTATACCCCTTTTGTTGCACTGGTAGTTATAGACCTGTTGAAAATTCCGACCCAGGGCACTGATGCCCAATTGCCCTGCCCGGGGCCTCCGGTCACCGTGTATTCTGTTTTGTTGATAAACCCGCTCTTATATATTTCATTGGGAAAATCATTACGAATTGTATTAGCCATTGGATTGCCGCCAAAAGACTCCCTCTTGGCACCCAAATACCCTCTCATAATCTTATTGAGCAAGCTCTGCAAATCAGCCGCATTATCCCCATCAATTCTTCTAAAATAGGCAGCCAGTTTTTTCTCAACAATTTCTTTAATCAGAACAATATCTGAAGCTGTCAGCTCTGCAG
>CAYURW010000165.1:383-3369 GCA_964447145.1 uncultured Clostridiaceae bacterium | reverse complement strand
CCACTGCTTTGCAAAAGTAAATGCAATTACCCTCGGCTCTTTAGTTGCATTTGCTTTGTCAATTGAAGCAATTTTTCCAACTAATTCAGCTATTATATTTGATTTACTTTTTGTAGGGAATAGTATATAATATTAATACTTTGGAGCAACTTGAAAAAAAATGGATTTTTCATTCTTTAGGAGGACGCGTATGAAACTTTATGTTAATACCCTCGGCGATTTTGATATAAGTATGGAAGGCCAGTCTCTTCTGAAAGAATCAAGCAGATCATACAAACTAATAAGGCTTTTTGAATATTTTATTACTTTCAGGGGCAGAAAACTGTTGCCTGAGACTATTATAGAGAACCTGTGGCAGGATAATGAGCTTAGCGACCCCAAAAATGTCCTGCGTGCTCAGATATTCAGGCTGCGGCAGATGCTGAAGAATATTCTTCCTAAGGATTTTTCAGTGTCTGACTATTTTAATATAAGCTTTATCAACGGGTATTATGTATTTGAGCCCGGACAATTTTTGGTTCTTGATTCCGAAGAATTTGAAAGTTTGACTGAAAGAGGGGAAAGGTTAAAATCTGATAATATTGATGAGACAATAGAGCTATTTTGCAAGGCGGTGAAGCTTTATAGAGGGGCATACCTTTCGGAGAACTCCTATGAAGCTTGGCTGGTGCCTATAAGGAATCATTATGAAAGATTATATCTGAAGGTTCTTTTTGGACTGGCTGAACTACTGATAGAAAAGGAAGATTACGACAGGATAATTGAGCTGTTTGAAGAAGCTATTATAATAGAACCATTTGAAGAATCGCTGCATATCTGCCTGATTGAGGCAATGCTCAAAATAGGGCAGATAAGAAATGCAATGAACCACTATGAATATACCGCATCCCTGTTAAGCAAGGATTTGGGGGTCAGTCCTTCTCAGGATATGAAGAAGGTTTATAGAAAAATACAGAGCTACTATGATGAAAAGAGCGAATCCGATATTGTAAATATCAATGCCAGACTTGAAGAAAGCAGTTACAACGGCGCTATGCTTTGTGACTCGGAATATTTTAAGTTCCTGGTCAACGTTTCCAAAAGGAAGGGGCTCAGGGATGGCTTTGCTGACTATATGAGCCTTATTACCATTAATTGCGATGAAAGGATGCAAAAAAATGACGAGGAGCTTAAGAAGCTTGTCAAGGTGATGTCGGGGGTGTTGGAGAAAAGCCTCAGGAAGGGAGACGTCTATTCATACTGGAATGATAAGCAGATACTGGTCATGCTCCATGGGGCAAAAAAAGATTCTCTGGAAAGGGTAGAGTCAAGAATAAGGGGTAATTTTAATAATGCCGCTATTAAAGACAGCTGCAAAATAGGAATTGAATTCCTGCCCCTGAACTCGAATAAAAATATTGTGTAAGTTTTAGAAAAAATGATTTCTAAGTTAAATAAGCACTAGCATATCCTCTCCCCAGAATATTTTGGGAATGACTCCCTCCGCCTAAAACGCTAATATATTTATGTTTTGGGAGCTTAGAGGGTAAACAGTCAAAAAAGTATGAAAATAAGAAAAAATTTTCCAAAAAGCCCTTTACTTTTTGACAAAATGTGATATAATAAAATAAAATCAGACAAGAAATTTGTCAGCTAATAAACGACAAAGGCAAACCTCGGGAAACCGGGGGACGCAAAGCTATAGGGCCTGAAATGGCAGCCAGCAACCGAAAGATTAGTTTTTTCAATACTATGGGAAGAATACAAGATATCCTGATATGGATCTTCCGTAGGATTTATCAAAGACTTCTTTGGTTGCAAAGTGCCAGAGAAGTCTTTTTAATATTAGCTGAGAAACTCAAACGATAAAGGCAAACCTTGGGAAACCGGGGGACGCAAAGCTATAGGGCCTGAAATGGCAGCCAGCTACCGAAAGGGGTTGTTTTCAGTGAAAAAGATGATAAGATTTGCTGCAACATTGCTTATAAGCATAATGATATTTGCACCTATGACAACATATGCCTCTAGAATTTCAATAGATTCCGCACTTGCCGGCGATGGGATTGTAAGGGTATCCTGTGCAGGGGTCAGTAAAAAAACCAAAGTAATGGTTGAAAAGGCAGCGACGAAATACTACTATGATATGAAAAATTCGGAGGAGTCATTCCCGCTTCAAATGGGAGACGGCACATATACAGTATCAGTGTTGGAGAATATCTCAGGGACAAGCTATAAGGTTCTCAAAAAGAAAAGCTTCAAAGCCAAGATAGACGAAAATAATCTTATATATCTGAATTCGGTACAACCTGTTTTGTGGGATGAGAATATGGAGGCCATAAAGCTTGCAGAGTCAATCACTAGTGACGCAAAGGATGCTCAGGAAGCAGTGAAAGCTTTATATGACTACTTAGTAAAAAACATCAGTTATGATTACAATAAGATAGGAAAGCTTACCGAAGATTATACCCCTGATATTGACGCAGTCCTGGAGGCTGGGAAAGGAATATGCTACGATTACGCAGTACTATTTGCGGCAATGCTTAGAAGCCAGGGGATACCTGCGAAGCTCGTAAAAGGTTACAGAGCAGACATGAAAAACTACCATGCATGGAACGAGGTATACATAGACGACAGCTGGCAGGTCATTGACACAACTTACAGCGCCTGGGCGCAAAAAGCAGGGACAAGCAGTTCAATGATTCAGAACAGCAAAAAATATCAGAAAGTAAAAGAATATTAAGAAAAGGAATATAATAACATTAAACAAAGAATCAGTTGCCTCCTAACGCACGGTTGGGTGAACATTACACTCAACCGTGTTGTATTTTAATACTTTTTTTACAAATTCAACATGTTCCATTAAAGAAAGGAATTTGCGGTTTTTTTGTTACAGGATCGGACCTTACAAAATAAAGGAAAATAGAGGGAGAATTGGCAAATAAAATCCATGTTGATATTTTCGGCTCTATTTAGTATAATACTTAAGTACGAGCAAAAGCTTTGTGAT
>CAYURW010000165.1:0-373 GCA_964447145.1 uncultured Clostridiaceae bacterium | reverse complement strand
GTCGAAGGCGCACGACTGGAAATCGTGTGACGGTTAACGCTGTCCGAGGGTTCGAATCCCTCTCTCTCCGCCATTATGAAATTAAAGCCCCCAACTTTGTTGGGGGTTTCTAATTTCATAATGAAAAAAAGTAAGGGATTCGAACCCGAGAGGGCAATTTGCGTTAAGAAAACGCTCCTGTGCGAGCATTTTTAGCAAATTGTAGGAGCCCGGCACCGAAGAGAAGCGACGGTGGGCGACGTCACCAGCATGCGAGCAAAGCTCGCAGGCGGCGAATCCCTCTCTCTCCGCCATAGATTGTCCGAGAACCCTTGATTATCAAGGGTTCCTTTTAATTTTTTGGGGGGAAAACAAAGTTGTTTTGAAGAATAAA
>CAYURW010000164.1:0-3373 GCA_964447145.1 uncultured Clostridiaceae bacterium | reverse complement strand
AGATACCGAGGAACGTCTGGATAAGTACAAAAAAGCCCAGGCCTATATATACGACCTGTGCCCGACTCTCTGGGTATTTGACTGGATAGAAAAAAGAGCGGTCCACACAGACTATGTGGAATGGGATCCCGACGTATTCTCCAAAGAGGGCAAGAGCTTTGTATATCCTATGGGCTTCAGTCTCAATGCCCGCAATATGAAGGTTTTTCCTGACAAAAGATAATGGGGCATAAAAAAACAAACTGATCAACGGGGCTCTTTCGAGTCAGAGCCCCTTTTTCATAACAAAGGCGGCTTTGCCGCTATAACACACAGCAAAGGAGGATGAAGCAAATGTTAAAAAATTGGCTGAAAAGGATAGGATCGTACCTGTTGGTCCTCTTGGGGCTGTCTATTCTGGTATTTGTGATTGGCAGAGTTATCCCGGGAGACCCGGCAAGGCAGGCATTAGGCCCCAGAGCGCCGGAAGAAGTTGTACAGGCCTTGAGGCAGGAGATGCACCTGGACAAGCCTTTTCCAACTCAGTATGCTCTGTGGCTCAAAGGAGCCCTAAAGGCAGACCTGGGCAAATCTCTTATGACCAGGCGGCCTGTAATGAAGGACATCAAGGAGTTTTTACCTGCGACCCTTGAAATTGTTATAATTTCGGCAGTCCTAATGGTCATCGGGGGTATTTTGCTGGGAATACTGTCGACCAAATACACAAATACCTGGCTCGATGGTATCATCAGAATTATCTCTTATTTGGGAGTTGTTTCTCCCCCGTTTGTTTGGGCAATTATTTTCATGCTCATATTTGGGTATAATATACCTCTGTTTCCCACAACGGGGCGGGTGGGGCTTCATATTATGGCGCCTCCGATAGTTACGGGAATGTACACTGTAGACTTTTTACTGAACGGTGATACTGTGGGATTCAAGGATGCATTCATGCATTTGGTATTGCCTGCGGTAGCCCTTGCCCTGGGCGGATTGGCTCAGGCGGCCAGAATCACCCGTTCCTCCATGACGGAGAATTCCTCCAGGGACTATATACTGGCGGAGCAGGCTTACGGTATTCCGGAAAAGAAGATACTTCTGAAATATCTTCTGAAGCCATCACTGATTCCTACGGTTTCGGTTCTGTCTCTTGATATTGCCGCACTTTTCGGGAACGCTTTTTTGGTGGAACAGCTGTTCAACTACCCCGGATTGTCAAGATACGGCATGCAGGCTATGCTTAACAAGGATTTGAATGCCATATCTGCGGTTGTAATGATTCTTGGACTTGTATTTATTATTGTTAATATTTTAATCGACATAGTAGTGGCATATTTGGATCCCAGAGTACGCCTGATGGGAGGTGTAAGCAATGAATAACAGCATTGAAAAAGTTGCAGTAAAGAAGGACAGGTTTGAAAATATCAAAAAGGCCTGGTACAAGTTTTCACTGAACAAAATGTCAGTGGTGGGCCTTGCGATCATATTGATCGTAATGGCTCTGGCAGTATTCCAGCCTGTAATTGCGCCCTTCCCCGACCATGTAGGAGCGGTGGTAAAATTCAGCGAAGCCAGCAAGTCGCCTAACAGCACCTACTGGATGGGTACCGACATATTCGGAAGGGACATAATGAGCAGGATATTCTATGCCTTCCGCGGCGCCCTTACAATGGGTGTCGGAGTTCTGCTGGTGGTTGTCCCCATTGGAGGAATATTAGGTCTTATTGCGGGATACTGGAACGGCAAATGGGTATCCACCCTTATAATGAGGGTCACGGACGTATTCCTGGCGCTTCCGCCCCTTATTCTGGCCCTTTGCGTTTGCGCAATACTGCGCCCCACATTGTTTAACTCAATGATGGCAGTGTGCGTGTCCTGGTGGCCCTGGTACACCCGTTTGGTTTATGGAATGGCTACAACCTTAAGGAACGAGCTTTATGTAAAATCAGCTGAGCTTCTGGGTGCAAGCAAAAGACACATATTGTTCCGTGAGATACTGCCCAATTGCCTGGGTCCAATATTTACAAAAATGACTCTTGACATGGGCTGGGTAATTCTGACAGGGGCATCCTTGAGCTTTGTCGGTTTGGGCGAACAGCCTCCGACGCCGGCTCTTGGAACAATGGTTTCGGATGGCGCAAAATTTTTGCCGGCACAGTGGTGGATAGCAATATTCCCCGCTTTGGCAATAATGGTTGTCGTTCTTGGATTCAACCTTGTAGGCGACGGAGTCAAAGATATGCTTTCGAGTGAGGAGTGATTAAATTGAGCGAAATGTTAGTAGATATAAAAGATTTGCATGTTTGGTACAGGACTTTCGCCGGACAGGTCAAGGTTTTAAACGGAGTTAACATCCATGTGGCAAAAGGTGAAAAAGTAAGTATAGTCGGTGAGACGGGCTGCGGCAAAACCACGACTGTAAAATCAATACTCAGGATTCTGGTGAGACAAGCATCAACGCCAAAGGGAGAAATATTTTTCAACGGAAAAGACGTATTGAAAATGAACAGAAACGAGCTGAAAAAGCTCAGGGGCTCGGGTATTTCAATGATATTCCAGGACCCGACAATGTCCCTGAACCCCGTTTTTACAATAGGCAGCCAGATGTATTCCGTTATAAAGCATTCGGGACAGCCCGGCGCAGACAAAAAAAATGTGCAGTACGAATTGGCTGAAAAAGCTCTCAAAGAAACTTCAATGCCCGACCCCGAGAGAATACTGCAAAGCTATCCTTTCCAACTGAGCGGAGGTATGAGGCAGAGAATATCAATAGCTATGTCCCTGGCGACGCCGAGGGATCTGGTTATTGCGGACGAGCCTACCACCAACCTGGACGTGACAATACAGGATCAGGTGCTGAAAATTTTGAAGGACAGGGTGGAGGACAAGGGAAGCTCTCTTATTCTGATTACCCACTCTCTGGGAGTGGCAAGAGAGACCACAGACAGAATTTATGTAATGTATGCGGGAAGCATGGTAGAGACTGCGCCTACCGTTGAGCTATTCAAAAAACAATTGCATCCGTATACCCAAGCGCTTATGGACTGCATACCGAGGCTTTCGGGAGGCGGTGTGTCGGAAGGTATTCCGGGGAGAATTCCCAATTACCTGAATCCCAGCACAGGATGCCGGTTTGCTCCCAGATGCCCCAAGGCCACTGAACGCTGCCGTACGGAAAAGCCTGAATATATAGATGTGGGCAACGAGCACCAGGTAGCCTGCTTCCTGTACTATTAAATGGGAGGTGCAAAAAAAAATGAATAAAACCATACTTGAAGTGGAAGGATTAAAGAAGTACTTCCCTATTTCAAAGGGCAAACAAAAAGGCTTGTTTGTCAAGGCGATTGACGGTATCGATTTTTATATAAGGGAAGGGGAAACATTGGGCCTTGTT
>CAYURW010000163.1:0-3430 GCA_964447145.1 uncultured Clostridiaceae bacterium | reverse complement strand
ATTTCGCTGCATGTTCAGGTAGACAATGATATGTCACTGGTGAAAGCCCATGACCTATCCGAATTAGTAGAGAGAACCATCGAATCAAGCATAGACTGCAAGGCAATTGTCCATATAGAACCGATAGTAGAGTAATGAGTTATAAGAAAAAAGACGGCTTCTCGCCACATTTGATGACCGTAAAAAAGTACGTTAATGTTACCTTGCAGTCCATTAACGTACTTTGTATTCAGACTCCTAATAGCCATTTTGCCATAGAAAAATAAATAAATAGTGCAAAGGCATCTACAATTGTTGTAATCAAAGGGCTGGCCATTATTGCAGGGTCAAGCTTCACACTTTTTGCTGCAATGGGAAGCAAACCCCCTATAATTTTTGCAAGAACAACCGTACAAAATAAAGTGATGGAAACTGTAAATGAAATAACCATGCCTACCTTTTCCAAATAAAGCAGTCGCAGAAAGTTAATGCCTGCAAGGGTAGAACCTGTCATAAGACTGACTCTGAGTTCTTTCCAGAGAACTTTCATTGAATCTTTTAGTTCTATTTCCCCAAGGGCCAAACCCCTGATAATAAGTACTGAAGATTGTGTGCCCGCATTGCCTCCGGTGTCCATAAGCATGGGGATAAAAGCGGCAAGTATAACAACTGAATGGAGTATACCTTCAAATTTTCGAATGATATTTCCTGTAAAAGTAGCAGAAACCATCAATATCAGCAGCCACATTATCCTGTGCTTTGCCAATGTAAAGGCGCTGGTTTTTAAATATTCCTCATCTGAAGGCTGCATAGCAGCCATTTTTTGTAGGTCTTCAGTATTTTCCTGGTCTATGATATCAACAATATCATCAACTGTTATGATTCCAACCAATCTTCGCTCATTGTCCACAACGGGCATTGTGAGCAAGTCATACTTTTTAAATAGCAATGCGGCATTTTCCTGGTCGTCCAGAGTATGGATATATATAACATCATCATTCATAATATCAGAAAGCAGATCGTTCTCATTGCTCAATATCAGTTTTCTGATGGATACAACTCCTTCGAGTTTCCGGTTCTCGCCTATTACATAACACGTGTTTATTGTTTCTTTATCGATGCCGGTTAGCTTGATATGCTCAATTGCCTTATTTACAGTCATCTCTTTCTTGAGATCGACATATTCTATAGTCATTATGCTCCCGGCAGAATCCTCGGGATAATTCAGGAATTGATTTATCAGCTTTCGCATATTGTAATCGGTACTCGCTAAAATCTTTTTTACAAGATTCGCAGGCATTTCTTCAATTATATCTACGGCATCATCTAAGAACAGCTCTTCAATAATGCTTCTGGTTTCAGTAGAGGTTATTGACTCTATAATGTGCTGTTGCAATTCAATCGATATATATGAGAAAACACCCGCTGCAATATCCTTAGGCAATATTCTAAATATCTTTACCAGTTGTTGCTTATCAACCTCTTCCAGTATTTCGGCAATATCAACAATGTTCATATCCAGTAATTCATTACGGATATCAATAATTTTATTCTCATTGATAAGTTCTGTTATTCTTTTTTCCATTTCAGTACCTCCTTTAGAGGAGCCGTACTGCCGGAGCGACAGCTACGGCTTCTTGCGATTTATTTATATTGCTACTAGGTAAAGGACCGGAATCCATAACTGTCACCATCCTTTCATAATTATACGGTTACACTTCCAGCATACTTGTGTACTGAACGAAATTGTTTGCACCTGTAACTGATGAATAGCTTTGACGAATTTGCCGTTCTCTTTGCCCTTTTGGGCAAAGAGAACGGCAAACTTGAGTATCCATCTTTGCCCGTTGAGCTTCAGCACTCCGCAGCTTAGGATAAACCAGCTACATTAGGTAAAGCCTTAATCCGGCAGTACCTGCTGACCCGTTGGCGTCTCTGGACATTTCCGGGCAGTAGCATATTTCCGCGTAGTAACCTCACCTAACAAGATGCCTATGTAATATTCATAGTATTATTGCATCAATTAATATGTTACTATACCGGACAAATAAAGTAAAGGGTTCAAAGGCCTATATTTGCAGAGTTTTTGCTCTTTTTGGACCATTGAGAGGAAATAACCAAATCATATAGAATTTATATATGAGCAATTACCATGGAATCCATATATTTCGCACTAAGCATTTTACAATAAATTCAAATAGTGCGAAACATTTTTCTTAATTCATATGTCTTGAAAAGTACATTATTATAACACAAAATCAGACATCAACTGATTTTGTTACGTATACTGTTTGCACGATATAATAATAGCATCACGATTCTTCATCTGAAGGAATTGAAATTGCTGTATCGTTATATTTTCAAAAAAACTGAATATCTATTGACATGATACATATGAAGGAGGAATAGATTTGTCAAAATCAATAATTATTGGGAGGTATGGCAACTGGGATTTATGGACAGATGAACGGCTTTGAGACCCGCATTTATGAAATGCATAACCGCCCGGGGGGGCAATGTGCATCATGGCAGCGCAAAGGCTATACCTTTGATGTATGTATCCATCATTTAATGGGCTGTTCACCGGATATGAAAATTAACAAGCTATGGAGAGAACTTGGAACAATGCCTAGGGAGTTGGCATATACCAATGAATGTGTCAGTGCTGTTTCTCCCGAGGGAAAGGTATTCTTCGATTATTATGATACGGATAAGCTGAGGGAGCACCTAAGGGAACTTGCACCTCAAGATGAAGAGGTTATACAGGACTACATTAATGGGATTAATCTGTTTTCGCAATGTGACATTATGGGTGAATTAATAATGGAAGGGATTCCAGGGGTTTTGAGAATGTTTCCTTTCATGCTAAAAATCTTAAGGTGGTTCAAACCAACAATGGGGGACTATGCTAAACGTTTTTCTGATCCTTTCTTGCAAAGGGCATTCCCTCTCCTTGAATACTCTTATCCATTCCTGCCGATTGCTGTCCATCTTGCAAAGCATGCTATGGGCCTTAAAAAAGATATTGCATGGCCGATTGGCGCCAGCGGTGCCTTTGCGGATTCTATGGCAAAGCGCTATGAAGAGCTGGGTGGAAAGGTATACTATAAAAGTAAGGTGACAAAAATAATCGTAAAAGGGAAAAAAGCTGTAGGAATTGTGCTGGAGGATGGAAGGGAAGAGTACGGAGATGTCATAGTATCCAATGCTGACGGCAGAAAAACCTTACTTGAGATGCTGGAAGGCAAATTTATGAATAAGCGGCTCCGGGAGTACTGTAAGGAACCCGGAGATGAGACTAATTGGGCGGTGCATGTTTTTCTCGGTGTAAATCGCAACCTTTCTAACGAGCCCTCCAGCATAATTATGCTGCTTGATCAACCGGTTACAATAGCCGGACATGAAGCAGAATCCTTGGAGATGCAGCTGTACGGCTTTGATAAGACTATGG
>CAYURW010000162.1:0-3435 GCA_964447145.1 uncultured Clostridiaceae bacterium | reverse complement strand
AATATTATCCGGGTTGTTAATTCCATCCGGCAGGCATAGAGTGCCTACGAACCAATAAACCTGTGCGGTATTGCAGTCATATTCCGGCATTCCTTCATCCCACTTTACTTCTACCACTTGCTTTGTCCCATCGCTTAATTCAATTTCCATGGTGCAGGGCAGGTCCAGGCTTTCAAAAGCTGTGCCAATTGGAACAACGACACTGTCCAAAGGAGTGATCCCTGTTATATTTAATTTTTTTGTCTGCTCTTCCGGGGGAGTAATAGATATCATTGCAAACAGCCCAACAGGGTCATCTTTAAGTATCAGTTCACCCTCCGGAGATAAGCCAAATTCGCCAACCTTGTTTTCACCCTTTTCGTCACCATATGCCCATACCTCCAGATTTTCAATGTTTGCAAAAACCTGAGGCAAGGATATGAGGTGCTGATTAGCCGGAACAGGCTCCGTGCTTGCATTTACCATTGTATTATCAGGCTTATATAGAACATTAAAAAAGTTAACTTCTGACCGAATCACCTTGGGAACATCTATAGATAGACCTGATGCATAATCGTGAATTATACTTACGGCGTAGGTTGCTACAGCTCTGCCAATGACAACCTTCACACAGGCCTTAATATTATTGGGGTTTGTGGCTGTACCGGGCATTTTTAGGGTACCCTCAAAAATATATGTGCCTTCTTCTGCGGTGAAATCAGGTATACCATTATCCCATGAATTCACACTGACTTCTTTTTCGGTATTGTCACTTAATATTACTGTCACCCTATCGGGCAGACCAAGCTCCCCTTTTGCCGTGCCATAGGGCTTTGTAATATCTGGTATCGGTCTTACGGATACTATTTTAATTTTAGGTGGATTAACACTGCCGCCGCCTCCTCCGCCGCCTCCTCCGCCGCCTCCTCCGCCGCCTCCGCCGCCGCCTCCTCCGCCGCCGCCTTTGTAAAATGCCGGCAAGGGATACCGACGACCCCCGATTATTACTCCGGTAAGACCTTGCAACACATTTATGCTCCCTTTAGGAGCTGTCTCAATGGCAACATCACAGTATGTTACCTTTACATTATCTATAGCGCATTTTCCATTTATTTTTGCAGGCTGGTTTACTATCAGACTCTCAATTGTAGTAAAATCTCCTGCTAGCACAACGGTATCCTTTCCGTTGATTATCAATTCCTTAACTTTCCCTTTTGGGATGAATACCCTGGCTGAAGAGGATAGGACCTCAACTCTATTAAAATTTCCAGAGAGTGTCAACTCCATATCCCCTAGTCCGTTAATCAAGACATTTTCAAAGCCGGATCCGCTTAATACACCTGTTTCAAGCTTTGCGCCTGATTTGATCTCCACTGTCCCGACTCTTGAAGTTCCTTCAGCAATCATTCTGATTTTTAAACCATAAGGTGAATCTACTACAGTGCTGCCAAGCTGTGAGTCCCTGATAATCACACCGTTTTTTCCCCCGCTGACAGTTGTGTTGCCTGTGACTGTGATTTTATCCAAAGTTACAGTACCTTCTCCAATACCCTCTGTAAGATAAAGGTGCCCGCCTACTATCATATTTCTTAGTGTAGTCCGAGGTTTGTTGACTGTGACATTGCCTGGAACCTGTTTTGCTTCTTCAGAACCATAAACACCGGGTGATCTGTAGAGTTCCCCTATTGCCTTATTCAGCAAGGTAATGACCTCAGCCCTGGAAATGCTTTTCCCCGGTTGGAAGGTATTGTCAGAATATCCTTTTATATACCCCAATTCTGCAGCAGCATTAATGTACCCCCTAGCCCATATGGCAAATTCTCCTGCATCGGAAAACTCATTTGCCGCATTAGTTTCAGTTTTCAATTTTAGTATCTTGCCGAGGGCAGCAATAACCTCCTGACGGGTGATATTCTGGTTTGGATTCAATACATCTGTTGCAAACTCTTTCAGATATCCCTGTGCAATTGCTCTCTTTATTTCTTCAGCAAACCAATCTTTAGGGGAGACATCAGAAAATTGACATTCCTCGGATTTGTAAAATCCAAAACTTCTGTTTAATAAGGCATAATACTCAGCCTTTGTCATGGGGTTCTCCGGTTTGAAATTTCCATCAGGAAAACCTTTGATCAGGTCCCTTTCCGTCCAGCGGTTAATTGCATTTTCTGCCCAGTGGCCCTCGATATCTTCCATATCCGTAATACATACCCCTGTTATGGAAAACATCATACATGCAATAAGGCATACCGCCAGCATAATCTGTGCTTTCTTCTTCATTTACTACCTCCTCACTTTTCCTTAAGACGTACAGGCCTTATAAATAATATGAAAAAGGGTAATCAGTTATGACAATACATTTTTGGATAAGCACCGGCTTATTATATTTTAGAAAAGGTTTTACCCCCACAAAAAATCATAATAATCACATTTATATAAATATGCGACCTAAACTAAAAACAGAAGTTGTGATAAATATTGATATTTGCCTTTTAGAAAAAGGGTTATGAATACGCAAGCAAAAAGAAGCACCAGCTTTAATAATTCAAAGGTGATACTTCTTTTTGCTTGGTTCCAACATCTTTAAGATAAGAGTGTGCATGTCCCCCCTTTGTGGGACAAGGATCTGATTTATCTCAATCACTCATTTGTTATCCTGGGACCGGTAATCTGAAATTTGTCATTAGTAAAAACAATATCTCCTACAAATGTAACGTCTCTTAGAAAGTGCGTATGTGGAAACTCTTCAAAGGATACACACTGGAAAGCCCTATCCCTACGGCTGCTACCACAATTACTCCAATAATAATTACCCATAAAGCCGGACGCCTATAATTGAGCACGTTCTTAATCCGCCCCTTTACTCCTGTTTCCCCAAAGGCCAAAGGACTTCCACTGACCATTCTTCTGCTTACGGCCGGGGATAATAAGGATGCACTATAGTCTTTTTTGATTTCCGTACCAAGCTCTTTGATTACCTGTTCATAACAGGACATTTCCATATCACGGCTCATGAGCACAAAGCTTAGCCATACCAAAGGATTGAACCAATGAATGCAAAGCACAAAATAGGCATAGGGCACGGCATTTACCCCACGTATTCCGGTTTCTATCTGAGGTTCAATCATTATACCAACATCGACAGGAATATAATCCATTTTACCCGAACTTGGGGCAATGGCTTTTAAAAAGCTAAAAGCAGAAGAAAAGGAAATGGACATATAAGTCGAAACAGTACCACACCCCATAAGGTATAGGAAAAAACTTTATACCTATCTCCTCTTATGTGTGTCCGCATTTATGATGACGGCAAAAAGGGCCATTATCATATCCGTACTTATATCGCTCCGCATAACACCCTTTATCTGCCACGCCGTCACAGCCTCGCGCATCAACTCATAAACAAAATTCACTTCTCCCATGCCTCCGGATTCGAAGAAGTTTTTTTCGACTTTTTCA
>CAYURW010000161.1:0-3447 GCA_964447145.1 uncultured Clostridiaceae bacterium | reverse complement strand
TAACAAAATGAGGCAGTAAATATATTTACCTTTCCGCATAACAAAATGAGGCAGTGAATATATTTACCTCCTAAATACCGATATCAACGGAGCTTTGAATATTCTCAATAAAGGTAATGTTATGTGTCTTGAGGCACTATAGATTTTCTATTATTGAATTCACCATCTCATTGGTGGTAGCCGTTCCCCCCAGATCAGGGGTTATGTACCTGCCTTCTCCCAGAACCTTAACCACAGAATTGTAGATCATTTCCGATGCTTTTCTTTCTCCGAGGCGCTTAAGCAGCATTGCCCCGCACAGTATGCTGGCTGTTGGATTGGCTATGCCTTTGCCCGCCAAATCCGGAGCCGTTCCGTGGGTTGCCTCGTATACTGCCGACTCTGCACCTATGTTGGCTCCCGGAACTATTCCAAGCCCCCCCACAAGCCCCGCGCACAGCTCAGACATCAAGTCCCCGTACAAATTAGGAAGCACAAGGATATCAAAGTCTTCGGGCCTTGTTACAAGCTTCATGCACAGCTTGCCGGCTTCTATTTCCTCGTATTCTATATCAGGATATTTGCCCGCTATATTCCTTACACTTGAGAGAAAGAGGCCGTCGGTCAGCTGCATTATGTTTGCCTTGTGGGCACAGGTAACCTTCCTCCTTTTTTCCTTTACTGCATAGTTAAATGCAAAGGACGCTATCCTCTCTGATGCATCTCTGGTGATAAGCCTTATGCTTTCGGCAGCATTTGTGCCTATCATATGCTCATGCCCCACGTACAAATCCTCTGTGTTTTCCCTGAAAATCATAAGGTCAACATTCCGATAACATGATTTTACCCCGTTAAAAGTTTTTATTGGCCTGATGTTTGCATACAGGTTAAGCTGCTGCCTGAGGCTTACATTCATACTCTTGAAGCCTCCACCGATCTGTGTTGTGACCGGCCCCTTCAGCGCTATCTTGTTGTTCTCAATGGATCTAACCGTATCTTCGGGCAAGGGGGTCCCATACTTCTCCAATGCAACCTGCCCCATAAGCTTTTTTTCCCATTGGATCTCAACACCTGCTGCTTCGATGACCTTGACTGCCGCATCGGTCACTTCAGGTCCGATGCCGTCTCCGGGTATAAGTGTAGCCCTATACATATCGCACCTCCAAAATAATAATAAATTTGTATTCCTTCATTCCAGGGATAGATTCGGCATTGCATTAAGAGTAAAATCAGACTCAATACCGTATATATATCTATAATAGGCTGCACAGCCTATCATTGCAGCATTATCCGTACACAGTACGGGAGAAGGATAAAGCACCTTTATGCCTGCCTGTTCCCCCCTTTGCCTTAAAAGCTCCCTAAGCCTGCTGTTTGAAGCGACGCCTCCCGCCAATACCGCATACTCTGATTTCCTATCCAATGCGGCTTTTATTAGCTTGGCCGACAGCACATCCGCAACAGCCTCCTGAAAGCTTGCGGCTATATCTGCTGGATCTGTCTCTTCATTTTTCATTTTTTTTGAATTCATATAATTCAAAACAGAAGATTTTAGACCGCTGAAGCTGAAGTCAAAGCTGCCCTCCTCCAAAAAAGCCCTGGGAAAATCAATAGCCCCCCGATTGCCCAAAACAGCCAGCTTGTCGATCAAAGGCCCCCCGGGGTAACCAAGGCCCAGGGCCCTTGCAATTTTGTCAAAAGCTTCTCCTGCTGCATCGTCTCTGGTCCTCCCCAGGACCTCATAGCTATTATAATCGACAACATTTACAATATGGCTGTGGCCTCCTGAAGCAACAAGGCATACAAAAGGAGGCTCAAGATATTTATGCTCTATATAGTTGGCTGATATATGCCCTTCAATATGATTTACTCCGATAAATGGCAGCTTTAGGCTGTATGCAATGGCTTTGGCTGCGGAAAGCCCAATGAGCAGCGCCCCTACTAGCCCCGGCCCATAAGTGACTGCCACTGCATCAATATCCTTTAGCAATACTCCCGCTTCAGCCAATGCTTCATCAATAATAGGGCTTATGCTCTCCAGGTGCTTCCTGGATGCAACCTCAGGCACTACCCCTCCAAACCTCTTATGGATATCTATCTGGCTGGATATTACATTTGATAATGCCTCCCGCCCATTCCGCACAACTGCAGCGGAAGTCTCATCACAAGAGGTTTCGATAGCCAATACTTTTATATCCCTGCCCATGGCAAACCTCCGTCTTACTCTATTGTTAAAGTGGTAACCTTAAGATCAGCATATATCTTAAGGGCCTTTTCAGTGTTTCCATAATTTTTCGAGATATATTCCTTTTCTGACTGTTTCAATATGCTTTTGTTGTTTATGTTAACATTAGATATTTCATAATTATCAATAATAATCTGTACCCCAATTCCCTCAGGGAGCCTGAGCCTTACCGCAGAAGCATCTGCTTTTATCCTTGCTTCTCCTCCCTCTTGATGCTTCCCTGTGAAGTCCAGGATAAGCTTTGATGCATTTGAATCTATATTAGCGCTGACTACCTGCATACTGCCCACATTCAGCCTTGCTTCCGAGGCATCTGCCCTCATTGTAATGTTTAGAGGCAATATTTCAGTTACCTTGACATCCCACCGGTTCACGGCCTTCCTAAGGTTATACTTCCCCGGCCTGTTCTTAATGCTGATCCCGTTGTCCTTTGCCTTAAATTCGGGTTTTAGGGCTTCTGCATTATATAAAAATGAGGCCTCCGCCAATTTGTCATCCGTCCCTTCTATAACTGCATCAGCCAGCTTCATATCCAAATGAAGCTCTATTGGCTCCCCCTTCTCATGCATATTATCCATTTCAACGGTTTCTTTATACTCCCCCATTGCACCGGATACCATACTCTTTGCATTGTCAAATTCCAATACACAGGAGGAAGCGGATAAAGCCATAAAAACCGCCAATAGGGCTCCTAGGATTCTTCTAAACATTTTTTGCCCGCCTCCCTGCCATATCGGATCCGATCCTTGTATCAACTGCAATGCCCAAAGAATAGATGACCAGTATCAGGTATGCCAGCCAGCCAAGTATGGGGATCATCTTAAGCACATACATGAGCACGACTCCAACCATAAGATGGATGTACAATGATCTGTTTCCTTCCAAGGGTCCCGTAATCCTGCGGCCTATGGCAACCTGAAGGGCGACTGTCCCTGCAAAAGTGACCAGTATGAATGCAATAAAAATGAAGGGTATAAACAGTATCCCGATTATGGTAATAGCAAACAGAACAGAAAGTATAATTGAAACCGGTATAAACAGCATCATGACCAGGAAGCCTATTCCAAACCGTCTGCCCAGCATAATTTTGCTTTCTTCTGCCATAAGGTTTATTCTGCCAGGAGCAATCAATAATGCAAGGCAGGAAAACCCATACCCTACAAACAAACCTATCACCGAGCCATAGGATATTTTTGGAATCAGGCCGGTATGCTTTTTCATTC
>CAYURW010000160.1:0-3462 GCA_964447145.1 uncultured Clostridiaceae bacterium | reverse complement strand
CTATGGGTCTTCCTCTCTTTCGCCGTTATTTACCTACTATTCCCCTTCATCGCTTTGGGTTCTGAAATTAAACCTATTATATATTATGAATTTCCCCGTGTCAATATACACTGCATCCTTCAACCTCCTATAAATTGCCTGCTCAATTGCCTCATGAAGATTCCTCCTTTAATGCCCAATTTATTCCTTGAACTATTTTTTGTATATTTGCAGGAAACCATCGAAAAATTACGAATATGTACATATATGATGTGCATTTGCATTCCTCATAAGGAGGCGTTGATATGCCAGAACAAAACAATCCGGAGGATATTGACATATTCGGTGAAAATGGCGAAGAGCTTTTGAAGTTGATTCTCGACAGCATAAATGATGCCATCTGTGTAGTGGACATGGATTGTATCACACGGTATTGGAACAAAGCTGCCGAAAAGCTGTATCAAATTGACAGAGAAAAAATTATTAACAAGCATATAAAAGAGTTTTTCCCGAATTCGTTACTGCCAAGGATCATCAAGGAAAAAAAGGCCTATGACAATATATACAACAGCCCCAAAGAAGGCTGCTACAATGTAATAAGCGCCTCCCCCTTATATATGAACGGCCGCCTTATTGGAGGGATAAGTCTGGATCGCGATGTTACAGAATTCATAAAAACCTCCGAGCTGCTGGTCAATGCCCAATCCAACCTTAACGTTCTGGAGCATGAGATATCAATGATCAACAAAAATAGATATTCCTTTTCCCAAATATTGGGCAATAACAAGGGGTTCAGGGATTGTATCCGTTTGGCCAGAAACGTCTCAAAATCAAATATAAATGTGCTGATAACCAGTGAAAGCGGCACGGGCAAGGAACTTTTTGCCCGCGCAATACATCAGGAAAGCGGGAGAAGCGGCTATTTTGTTCCGATAAACTGCAGTGCCATACCCAATGAGCTGATTGAAAGCGAACTGTTCGGGTATTCCCCGGGAGCATTTACCGGGGCATTGAAAAGCGGAAAAATCGGAAAAATAGAGCTTGCCCACAATGGAACGCTATTTTTGGATGAAATTGGCGAAATGCCCCTCAGGATGCAGCCCAAAATACTCCGGGTATTGGAAAATGGGGAAATGGCCAGAATTGGCAGTGAAAAGACCATAAAAGCCAGCATAAGGGTAATTGCCGCAACAAATAAGGACTTGTCAAAAATGACAGAAGAGGGTTCCTTTAGAAAAGATCTATACTACAGACTGAACTCCGTTGTCATTAGTCTCCCCCCCCTGAGGGAAAGGAAGGATGACATCCCTTTGCTGGTAAACAGATTCGTTGAGGACTATTGCATGGAATACGGAACAAATATACTGGGGATAACCCCTCAGGTTATGGATATATTTATTAACCACAAATGGGAAGGAAATATCAGAGAACTGAAAAATGTCATAGAAAGGATCGTGGTCCTCACCAAGAACAACAATACCGACGTGATCGATATTTCTTTTTTGCCAAAGGATCTTATAGGGGATAAAGTCATTGATCCCTCTCCCAAACAGGATAACATATATGATCTGAACAATATAATTAATACTGCCGAAAGGGAGGCCATAATAAATGTCATGAGAAGTGCGGGAAACAACAAATCCCGAGCTGCCAAATTATTGAATATTCCCAGAGGCACTCTCTATTTCAAGTTAAAAAAGTATAATCTGGAGTAGTGCTTTTATTAAGTTGTGTCAAATCCTCGACGCAAGTGTCGGTTTATTGACGGTAAAAATAACATTATATTCGAATATGTGTCAATACGTTGACACATCGAAAACTGTCATCGCCCAGAACCCTTCTGCTAGCTTAATTTGATTTATCTTATTACTTGGCATATTTATTGCTATAATTAAGATGCTTTGCTTTTTTGTAGCTTATATAGAATGTGCCAGTATATAGTTATCACTCCCTATAGAAGGCTACATAAATTGAGGTTTGGCGAAACCTCCGATACACAGACCGTAAGGTCTCTTAATGAGAAAGAAAGCGGCCTCAGCTATCTTTATTTATTTTGAATTGATGAAAGGAGGAGTCTTAGTGAGAATCGAGCAACACCCAATTATCAAATTTGAAAGAGGCAGGAAAGTACAGTTCACATTCGACGGGAAAGTATATGAAGGTTATGAAGGCGAGCCGATTGCTGCCGCTCTACACGATGCGGGAGTTAGGGTCCTGGGACATAGTCACAGGCTTGGCAGGCCAAGAGGGTTTTATTGTGCAATAGGCAACTGTTCTTCCTGTCTTATGGTGGTGGATGGCAAGCCCAATGTCAGGGTATGCGTGGAAAAGCTCAAGGAAGGGATGGTAGTGGAAACTCAGGTAGGGAGGGGTGATATAAAGTGATTCATACAGATATAGTTGTGGTAGGAGGAGGCCCTGCGGGAATGCGCGCAGCAATAAATGCAGCCGAATCTGGAGCTAATGTAATAGTTTTAGACAGAGATGGTCACCTGGGGGGACAACTGGTTAAACAGACCCATATGTTCTTTGGATCACAAAAACAATATGCCTCAACAAGAGGTGTAGATATCGCAAAGATCCTCATGGCGGAACTGGACAAGCATAAGGATAAAATTACCATCATGACCGATTCAACAGTAATAGGATTATACGAAGACGGGGTTCTGACTGCAGACCAAGGCGGAAAATATATAAAAATAAAACCCAAAGCTATTGTAGTTGCAACAGGAGCCTCAGAAAAATTCAACGCATTCCCCAATAACGACCTTCCGGGAATTTATGGTGCAGGAGCCGTTCAGACACTTATGAATGTATACGGCGTAGCACCAGGCGACAGTGTTTTCATGGCAGGGGCAGGAAATATCGGACTGATTGTAAGCTATCAGCTTATGCAAGCCGGAATAAAGGTCAAAGGTGTAATCTGCAGAGGTCCCAAATTCGGAGGCTACGCAGTTCATGCGTCGAAGCTCAGAAGAATGGGTGTCCCTGTGATGCCATCCCATAAAGTTATATATGCTCATGGTAAAGACCATCTAGAGAAAATCACCTTGATAAAACTTGACGAAAACAAAAAAGAGATCCCAGGCACCGAATTTGATATAGAAGTTGACGTATTGTGCATTGCAACTGGATTGACCCCGCTGGTGGAGCTGCTGTGGCAGGCAGGATGCGAAATGAAGTATGTCTCCGAATTAAGCGGTCATGTTCCCTTAAGGAATGAAGACTTAATGACCAGCCTTAAAGGGGTTTATGTGGCAGGGGACGTAGCAGGCATCGAAGAGGCAAGCAGCGCAATGGTTGAAGGAGCCCTTGCAGGTTTATGCGCCGCAAAATCTTTGGGTTTTGCACACCCGGATTTTGAAGCTCTCAAAGAAGACTATCGCAACCAGCTTTATAATTTGAGGTCCGGACCCGAAGGCGATTCGATCCGTAAGGGCCTTGCCAAAGTAGAGCTTAAGGAGGTTGGTTTATAATGCTCGA
>CAYURW010000159.1:0-3557 GCA_964447145.1 uncultured Clostridiaceae bacterium | reverse complement strand
ACATACAAATGCCTGCCGGAAGATTGCATATCCACCCTTAGTCTTCAAATATAAATGTTTGCATATCCACCCTTAGTCTTCAAATATAAATGTTTACATAGCCATCCTCTGTCTGCTAATATAGAATCTGGATATTCCTAATTATTGTGTGCTTCAATATAGTATAATAGGTGCCTAAAAGAAATTTCAAGGAAGAATAATGCAACCTGTTAAATCAAGGAATATGATTTTGTATCCGAATTTCAATGTAAGATGTTTATTGCAAAATATATAGTAATTTTTTGTTTCAAATTATTTTATGCATTAGTGAATTTTAATTCGCTATTTCAAATTTCGAATGATTCGACGTAATTTTAATTAACGGTTTCAAATCCATAGATTATATGCTATAATTTTATGTAAACTATATTTAGGAGGACAAACATAAATGGACCCAATTACCCATGCAGTCGCCGGACTCGCTGCCGTTGCCCTGACGGGCGAGCCTCTGGCTGTTTCAAACCCTGTAGTGATCGGTTGCGTGGCAGGGGCAGTCATCCCTGATTTGGATATAATAATGCAATTTAAGGGGGATTACAAATACTTAAAAAATCATAGGGGCATATCCCATTCAATACCTATGATGTTTGTATATTCAGGAGTTTTGACGACATTGCTGGGACTCTTTGCCGGTTCGCCTCCGGGGAAAACCTTTCTGTTTGTACTGCTGGGATGTTTTTCCCATATTGCTCTGGATATTACAAATTCATACGGGGCGCAGATATTTTGGCCCTTTAGCAAGAAGCATGTTACCCTTGACCTTTTATTGGTCTATGATCCCATGATCATAATAATGTGCCTTATAACAATTTTGCCTTATACCAGAAGTATTATTCCTTCCTTTTTGGTAGCGGGTGTATTTGTCGTTTATCTAATACTCCGGTATGTGATGAAAAAACTGGCCGCATCTATAGCCTTGAAAAATCTAAACTGTAGGTTCGAGCCAGTCTGTTTCAGGATAATGCCTTCCATGGTCGGCTTTACCAAATGGCATTTTATTTTGAGCACGGGAAATGAAAAGGTAATAGGAGATGTAAGCATATTCTCAGGGAAAATAAGGGTAATAGATATAAAAAAGAATATAGACGAGGATTTGTATAAAATGGTGATGAATACGCCTATAGCTGTTTTTTTTGGGCAGTTTACGCCGATATTCCATATTGAATGCGAAAAGAAGGAAGGCAGCTATGTATTCAACTTTGTTGATTTGAGATATTATATTTTCAAGGATTTTTTGCATCATGCCACTGCTGTAGTGAATATGAATTATGAGGTGGTAAAATCGTTGTTTCACCCGTATTCCAAGGGCAGAAATGTAGAGGTATAGAGGGGGCAGGATCGTCTTTACTTTAGAGATTTATGTCATAATATGGAACTGTTTTTCAGATATTGTTATCATAATTTGGAACTATTTTTCAGATATTGTTGTCTAAAAAACCAGGTATATTTATGTATGGGTTCGGATATGTATGATATAATAATTGCAGTTCCTGCAATTATTATAGATTGAATGCCCGTGCTATTTTTTGCTACGCAGAACGCACATGGGCAAATATCATAAATTCTTGCGAATTTATGATACAATACATGCGAATTTATGATACAATACATGCGAATTTATGATACAATACATGCGAAGTATCGCATATATTATATCTTTTCATTGTGAGTTATAAGCTGTTAAGCTTGCAGAGCGTGCTATATTTTGCTACGCAAAAGCACATGGCGGGAGTATGTCACTATCTGCATGTATTAAGAAGCGATAGGGGGAAATGCTGTGAGTGATCTGGAAAAAATGTTAATAAAAAAGAGTCAGTCCGGAGACGTTGAATCCTTCGAGCTCCTGATATGCTCATACGATAAAAGAGCCTACAATATTGCATACCGTGTCATGGGGAATGAAGAAGATGCCAAGGACATGGCACAGGAGGCAATGATCAGGGTATTCAGGGCTTTGAGGGACTTTAAGGGGCAATCGGCCTTTTCTACCTGGTTGTATAGAATTGTGATGAATGTTTGTCTTGATGAGCTTAGGAAAAGAAAGAACGAAAGGTATGTCCCCTTAGAAAGCACAATTCAGACAGACAGTGGTGAAATTCATATGGAGATTTGTTCCGACATGGAAACACCCGAGGTTGTTTATGAAAGGATTGAGCAGGGAGAACTCATCAAAAAAGCTATAAATGAGTTAAGTGATGATTATAAAAGTGTAATAGTGCTAAGAGACATTCAAGGCTTCAGCTATGAGGAGATATCTGAGGTTCTCAGATGTTCCCTGGGTACGGTAAAATCAAGAATAAACAGAGCAAGGACCATGCTGAGGAACAGACTGAAATCAAGCATGGAACTTTCGCAGGAAAACAGAGTCTAATTGGTGAAGGGAGGTAGGAAGTCATGAAGTGCGAAACAATTAAAAATATGATGTCTGCATATATAGATAAAGATTTGAATGATATAGAAAAGACCGGACTGGAAAAGCACATTGCCGAGTGCCGGGATTGCTATGAAGAATACGACGGCATGCTTGATATAATAGCGGCATGCGGCAGCTTGGAAGAAGTAGAACTGCCTCAGAACTTCAGGACGGAACTTCACGAAAGGCTGATTGGAGAAAATAAAAAAGGCAGCTTTTTTGCAGGAATTATGGGAAGAAGAGCCGTAAAGATCACAGCAGGTATTGCAGCTGCAATGCTGGTAGTGGCAATTGGAATAGGGAGTTTTTCTTTATTATTGAATAATGTCGGAAAAACGGCTCGGAATTACGATACGGCTTCAGATAATAGCATGCCTCAAGCACCTGAAGTCGCACCTGCCGCTCCTTTATACAGGGGAAGCGAAGAGTTTCTTATTATGGATGAGGAAAAAGGGGAAAGCTACGGTATAGCTGCAGCGGAGGCTCCACAGGAAGCAAAGAGCATTGAGTTTAACGAAGCTCTTGCTGTCGGCGCAGGGATCAATGACCTGGCCATCGAAAGCTCCAGGTCCGGCAGGATGGTGATACGATCGGGAAATTTGTCGGTCAATGTTGAAAACGTTGATAAGGCCGCAGTTGATATAAGGCAGCTTACTGAAGGCAGCGGAGGCTATGTGGAGAATTCCAATATAGAGAATGTCGTAATATCCCGGGACTATAGTTCCGACGGGAGCCCCGGAGGCAGAGAGGTAACCGAAAAACATGCCAATATGACTGTCCGGGTACCCGAAACCAGGTTTGAGACAGCATTCAACAGCATTAAGGGAATGGGCAAGCTGGTAAGCGAAAATATGAACGGTGAAGATATTACATCGGAGTACGTTGACACCGAAGCCCGGGTAGACAATCTTAAAATACAGGAGCAAAGCCTGAAGCAGCTTATGAGTAAGGCAAATAACGTTGATGAAATACTTAAAATAGAGACCGAGCTGAACAGGGTAAGGACCGACATAGACATTAAGTCAGGGAACCTGAAGCATTGGGATAACCTGGTCCAGCTTTCCACCATCAATATATATATGAGAGAGCTCAAGCCGGAAGAGCT
>CAYURW010000158.1:0-3596 GCA_964447145.1 uncultured Clostridiaceae bacterium | reverse complement strand
CAGGCTTTCCCATAATAACCGTTCTCGTCATGTCTGCATGGAAACCCTCGCAGAGCGCTCCAAAATCCAGTGTAATGAGATCGCCTTTGCTGATTCTGTAATCCGATGGGATGGCATGGGGCTTTGAGCTGTTCTTGCCTGCTGCCACTATGATATCAAAGGATCGGTCGTCGGCACCGTATTTTCTAAGTAGATAATGCAGCTCCAGCTCAACTTCCTTTTCGGTCATTCCTGCTTTGATGATATTAATCAGTTTGAGGAAAGCCTTGTCTGTGATGGCACAGGCTTTTCTCAAACAATCCTGCTCATAGCCGTCCTTCACATATCTCAGTTCCTCCACAAGTTCGCCTGCAGGCACCAGTTCTACATCCTCAACTTCTGTCCTAACGGTTTCATAGAGGTCAAAAGAGATATTTTTCCTTTCAAACCCTAATCTCTTGATACCGTTCTTTCGGCAGTGATACTTTATGACATCGGTCAGCTTTTTATGGGGTGCCCTGTACAGGATTACATCATATCCCTTGCATTCCTTCTGAGCCTGCTCGATATAACGGTAATCTGTTATAAAGGCATTACCCTTTGGGGATACAAGTGAAAAGGAATCTACTCCTGTATAGCCGCTCAGATATCTGACGTTCGGAACGGCTGTCAGAAAGATTCCGTCGAGATTCTCCCGATTTAGTATTTCAAAAAATCTTGCAAGTTTTTTCTCCATTTTATCTACTCCCGTTTATAAATTGCGTATTATTTCCTATTCTGCCCTGTAGTCACTTAAGACTTACAAGCTTTTAAGCTTACCATCACGAATTATTGAATGTCAATAATCTCCTGAGGAATAATGTTGTCGTAATTCAACATGCCAAGTGGTGTCACATTGGCGCCGTAAAGTGCCTTTCTCCCGGCAACAGCCACACACTGATGAAACAAAAACAGCCATGGCACATCTTCGATGATGATTTGCTGCATTTTTTTGTACATTTCCAATCGTTTATATGGATTTATAACTTTCTTTGCGCTGTGAATCAGTTCCTGGACCTTCGGATTAGCGTAACCAATCAGGTTGGAATAGTTTCCGGTACTGAAAAGCGGCTCGATAAAATTGCCCGGATCCCCGGTATCAGCAAACCAGCCATATACATACATGTCGCATTTTTTGATACCTTCAGGAGTAAACGCCTCATCCGGCTTAACTTTGACAAGCTCGCAGTCTATACCTATAGCCTTGAGATCTTCTGAGATATTTCCGGATATTTTATCATAAATGTTATTTGGGTTACCGGTATAATGCATACGAAGCTTATCTCTAATCTGTGTTATACCCGCGCGCTTAAGTATATCCCTGGCCTTTTGCGGATTGTACGCAAAGCCTGGCAGATTCGGACTTTCAATAACGCCCGGCGGGAAGGGGCCTTTTGACTCTATTGCCAGATCTCCAAAAACATCCTGCATAATCCGTTGCTTGTTGACTGCATAGTTCATGGCACGCCTTACCTCTATTTCCCTGGCGAAAATAGAAGCTGATTTTAGGTTAAAGCCGGCATACTCAGTATTCATAACGACTTGCGGCTTAATAGCCTCCATAAAGCCGCAATCTTTGAGTTTGGAAAGGCTGCTGCGATTCTGGATGAAAATGAAGTCATATTTCTGTTTGATAAAGTTTTCAATATAATGATCATCATTATAGACAACATGTATCCGATCAATATAAGCACGTCCTCCGAAGTAGTCGTCAAAAGCTTTCAAGATGCATCCGTTCCCATCCGAGTACTCAATATAATAGGAACCGCAGCCTGTAAATTCGCCTTTTTCAACGTCCTCCCTATCCAGAATTGAACAGGCACAATGGGTAAGGTTCAATAAAAAACCGTTGTAGGGCATTTTGAGTGTGATAACCACCTTGTATCTGTCAAAAACCATGATGCCGCTTACAGCGGCCGCCTTGCCATCCATATAGTCCCTTGCACCTTCTATCATATCCAGGAACCAGCTGTTGGGTGACTTAAGCTTTGGGCTCAGCAACCTTTCCATAGAAAATTTCACATCATCTGCAGTAATCTCCCTTCCATTGTGGAATTTTGCGCCTTTTCTAAGGTTGAAAATCCAAATTCTGCCGTCCTCCTCCATATGCCAGTTTTTGGCAAGCCCCGGCAGCACATCCGAGTAGTTATTATGGACAAGCAGTCCGGCGTGTATATTTTTTAGAAGCCTTGTATTTGGTGTATTGTAAGACATCGCTGGATCATAACATCTTATAGCATAGCTGATGCAGGTACGCAATTCATATTTCTTTTCCGGTGCTGAATCTGAAATATTAACTTTAGAAACGGCAGATATGCCGTTGATCTGTTTAAGTAAGCCTGATACCTCCATCAAGGTGGCAACTGAAGCCTTTGTAAACTGGGTACTCATTAGGGCGGCCTCTACGATGGTCAGGACATTTTCGGAAATTCGGGACATTTCGTCTGTTGTACAAATGATGTCTTGAAGACTCTGTGTCTGATG
This sequence comes from uncultured Clostridiaceae bacterium, assembly GCA_964447145.1. Lineage (GTDB taxonomy): Bacteria > Bacillota > Clostridia > Lutisporales > Lutisporaceae > BRH-c25. Next base: position 1,094 of record CAYURW010000158.1, on the reverse strand, counting down.
GCTGATTGCCTCACTGATCTCGTCCGTCACCTTCATAGTGGTGCTGGCAGCATTGATTATGGATTCAAAGACCTCTGCTGTGTCTCTGGCAATCTCGGTTCCTTCCTTGACTTTGGCAGTGCTTTGATTCAAAGCAGTGACAGTATTCTCTACACCTGTGTTGATCTCGGCTATGATACCGGATATTTGCTCGGCCGAATCCTTGCTCATCTGAGCTAGCTTCTTTATTTCGGACGCCACCACGGCAAAACCCCGCCCGGCATCCCCAGCCCTTGCCGCTTCTATGGATGCATTGAGAGAAAGCAGGCCAGTCTGGCTCGATATATCTTTGATTATCTTTAGAAAGCTGTCGATGTGTGCTGTCTTGCTGTTTAAATCATTGACAACCTCCCTGATGTAGCCCACCGATGTTTCAATGCCTTGCATCGCTCTTCTGGAATTCTCCATAGCCAGATTGCCGTTTTTTGCAATGTTCAATGTCTGGTCCGCCATTTGGGTCGATTCGTTTGTGCTTGCATATACCTCTTGGGCTAACGTCGAATATGTATTAATTTCACTTACAACTGATTTAATAGATTCCATCTGTGCCTCAACTTGCTTTGTGATACCTTCGATCAACCCAATCAGGTTTTCAACGCTGTACCCGGTCTCTCCAATTCTTATCCCGATTTTTTCGGTTAATACCTGCTGATTGTGCTTAAGAAGCCTTATGTTATTTTCAGCAGAATTGATGTCAACACACTCAATCGTTCCCTTCGAGGCTTTTTCTGGTTTTTTTGCGAAAGACATGAACATTTATTGTCCCCTCCATACCTTTTTTCATTAAAGCAGTGCGTATCGGATATATATGCAAAGCCCCACTTATGCAGTGGTGATTCTGAAAAGTTGTCATGATTGATTCCTCCTTTTATTAACTGCTTTTCATCCGATTCGCTGTCATAAGCTTCAATGCATATCAGCCAACAATGCGCATATCAGCCAACAATGCGCATATCAAACAACGACATTCTCATAAATCAAAAAAGATGCATTATGCCGCCTTCCTTTTCTATGAAAGACCATAGTCGATAAGCTTAATGTGGACTGTCTATTTC
>CAYURW010000157.1:0-3797 GCA_964447145.1 uncultured Clostridiaceae bacterium | reverse complement strand
AAAGAACCAAACAAACCGGGACAGTATGTTATGGAGGGATCCACAAAAGGATTTCGAAGCATATACTATCGGAATGAAGAAAAGAGATTTTCTGTTATTATCCTGACAAATAAGGATGTATTTAATTATATGTATACAAATAAGATAAAAAGACTAATGAGAATGTTCATGTGACTATATACATGTGACTGTACAAATGATGTGAAAGTACTGATAGCAAGCTGCTGTAAGTACTTTTTCCTACAACTGCAAAAAACATTTTTAAGAGGAGATGGTTATAATGGGTACACCCAAATTAACAATTGATCTAAAAAAGATCGAGCATAATACAAAAACCATATTTCAGTTATGTAAAGAAAGCTCCATCGCTTTAGCCGGCGTGACAAAGGGCACGCTTGGAATGCCTGAAGTTGCAAATGCTATGATTCGCGGAGGAGCTACATGGTTAGCTGAATCAAGGCTGGATAATATCAAAAGGTTAAAGGATAGCGGCATAAAAGTACCGGTAATATTGATTCGTTCGCCGCATTTGTCCGAGATTGACAGGGTTGTAGATTTAGCAGATATCAGCTTTAATACTGAATATAAAGTTATTAAAGCCCTGTCTGAAGCAAGTATTTCTAAGAATAAGGTCCACAATGTTGTGATAATGATTGATTTGGGGGATTTAAGAGAAGGAATATGGCCGGATGAGCTCTGGGATATAATCAATAAGACCCTTAACTTGAAGGGAGTAAAGATTGTCGGACTTGGAACAAATTTGACAGACTTGAATGGAGTAATTCCGACCACTGAAAATAATCAAAAACTTGTCGATCTGGCTTCTGAAATGGAAAAGGAATTCAAGATTGAATTTGAAATTTTAACGGCGGCAAACTCCAGTTCAATCAGGCTCTTGGAACAAAAAGGTGTACCGGATAGAATAAACCACTTCAGGATAGGTGAAGCTATATTGCTTGGGCGGGAAACAATAGCAAGAGAAGTTATAGATAATACATATCAAGATGCATTTGTTCTTACGGCAGAGATTATTGAGAAAAAATTGAAGCCATCAGTTCCGGTTGGAGCTATAGGGCAGGACGCATTCGGTAATACTCCCCAAATTGAGGATAAAGGTGATATGGTAAGATGCATCTTAAATATCGGGAGACAAGACACAAATATTGGAGGGTTGATCCCCAGGGATAAAAACATTGAAATAATTGGGGCTTCAAGCGATCATCTTGTAATAGACATTACAAAATCAATGAGCCTTGAGGTAGGGGATATGGTTTCATTTGAATTGGAGTACTCTGCATTTTTGGGAGCAATGACATCTCCGTTTGTAACGAAAGTTATTGGGTTAACTGACAAGCTATAGGTTGGTTAAAGCAAAAGGGACGGTTCTTTCTGCTTTTTTTATCTGAATGGGGTGATATGGTAAAAAGCAGAAAGAACCGTCCCCGCTGCTTCCCGCTGCTTCAAGACCCGAAGCCTGCTTGGATTCTGTTCAAGGCGGTATAGCCGGTATCGTATTTCATGATAAATTAAAAGGTGCTTATAAGGATCAGCTCCGAGCACTTGAGAAAAAATACGATATCCCGGTTTTTAAGCATCAGTTGTTGCGGCAGCCATTATTAATTCCTTTACCATAATATTTCTATTCATTAAACTTACAGACAATACTTGGCGGCTTCCTCATAAATTTCACGGTACCTGATTCTTTTTTCAACTGCCCAAAGTGCTTCAAAATCCGCTAAATATTCCCCTTTATAAAGGGATAAAAGCTTTTTTGCTTGCTCTTTGTTATTATTAAGCCTAAATTCTTCATACGTCTTTTCATAAAGGTCGCTATCGCACCCGATTTCATCACGGCAGATAAAATAGCGGTTTTCCCGGCAGATGACCGATTCCGCTATTCCGGCGCAACTAAAATCATTTTTTAGATGTCTCAGATTAACCGCAATCAGATTTTTGATATTTTTGGAATCCGAATCCCACCAAATAGCATTATATATTTGTTCCTTTGTAGCTCCCCGGTCGCCTGCATCAAGCAGAAAAGCAAAAAGCTCCCGTTCTTTTTTCGTCCTGAATTTTAGCAGATTTTGCTTATTTCCGCCCTGATAAACAGTAAAGGCTCCCAAGGTTTCAACATATACTTTCTTTGGTCTGTATCCGATAAAATTCATTAATTCTCTTGTAATTTCAGGTTCTATTCCGTTGTCATAGGCAAATTCAAGTACCTGATCATATGCCTTCCGCAGCTTGAAATATTCATAAATCCCATTGTTGTAGCAGAGCTTAAGATAAAGCTCTGTCAGCTTCATAGAAGCTTCATGATCCTTTGTTGCTATTGCCGCTATGGCAAGAATTCCGTATGCCAGGGACGAATGAAGGAGCATACCGGCTCTCTCTCCTGCTTCTATACACAGTTGTGCGCATTTAACGGCGCTCTGATAATCGGATATGGCGAAATAATACCCCATAAGTCTGGCCAGTACTACATTTTCTAAATAAGCTCCTGCGTTACTAAGATTCTCAAAGATTTCCCGCACCCGATCTTCCTTGGGAGCATCCGTAAAAATGAGGCTGTAAGTAAGCCGCTGCATTTTTGCCCAATGCATCTGAAAATCAGTTTTGCGGTAAAGAGGCGCATACTCGTCTGCCAAAGTAAAATACTTTATGCAGGTTTCAAAGGATGCGTTTTCACCGTTCATTTTGTCGATGAATGCATTTTGATAATGAATTTCAGCTGCCAAAAGGTAGCCTGACCACATTTCTTCATAGTTCCCTGTATTCCTGAGCCGCTTCAGCTCAGCAGAAAGTATGGACAGGGAGAGGCTTCTTTCTCCCACCATCTGATAAGCCTTGGCCACATAGATGCCGGTACTGTGCATACCCAAATATTTCAGTTCATCCTCTGGGATTCCCAGGGATTTCTTGTAATAATAAACCGACTCCTTCATATTGCCTGCAAAAAATTGTATTGTGCTGAGATATCTTTCGTACCAACTCATTACCTTAATATTACCGGCATTGGCGCAGAGTTCGATCATCTGGCGGGCAAGGGCGTAGGCCTCCCTTATCTGGGAATTCCAACACAGGTTGTACAGCTTTTCGATGACTACAGAATATGCCAGTTCCCCAGTCGGATTGTCAAGCTTTGCGAACAACTCATCAAGAAGCCTGTTTGATTCTTCGAATGAAACAAAATTACGGAGAACCCTTGCCTTATGTATCATAGCCTCAAAATAAAGCTCCTTATCGTCTCTGCTGATTAAGGGTATCGCTGCCTCAAGGCATGCTTTGGCTTGTACAAAATTTCCTATAACGGACAGAAATGCGCCCTTGGCCACAAGAATTTTTGGGTTTAGTTCGACCGTCGCATCATTAAGTGCCCGGAACCATACCCGAAGCTCGTTGTAATTGCCGGCCTTTATGTAATCCCTATAGCATGCGAGGATTATATTTTCCAGAAATTCGTTATCCTTTGAATCAATGGCATACCGGGCCGCCCTTGAATACTGATCTTTTTCAACATAATACCGGGCGGCTTTCTGCTGCAGCAAGGGCATTTGAGACCTGTCTCCCATTTCCAGCAGGCTGCTTTTGAAAAGTGCATGGTAACGGTAAAGGCCGCCGCTGATTTTGCTCGTAAAAATATTTCTGGATACAAGGCTTTCAAGCATGAGCCTTGTATTCTTTTTATTCAGGACATTATCCAGCATCTGTGTATCCAGTATATCGAAGCAGGCGGATTTTTTAAGGAAATCCACCATGTCGGAGTTCAGATTTGCGATACATTCATGGAAAAGGTA
>CAYURW010000156.1:0-3830 GCA_964447145.1 uncultured Clostridiaceae bacterium | reverse complement strand
TCCTTTTAGATATGTTATTGCAATACTGTTGCTTGTATATATTGCCTATTATTCTTTCGTTATTCTGCCTCTCGATGTATATTTCTGCCAGTTCTTTGTTTTCAAGCAGAGCTACCCTTGTCTGCCCCGGTCCGACGTCTATGATTATTTCTTTCATCAAAGTATACCTCTCTACTCTTCAGAATATTAGACCAATATCTTAGGATATACATCAGATAATTATGTCTTGGATATACTATATAGCGTATTTTATATAACTATCCTTCATATTCTAACAAGTCAAGAAGTCTGCCTTTTTTTTCGGCATATACTTCTTCCCTGTTTATCCGTACTTTATCAATGCTATAACCGGTATACCCCCTAAAGGCCTCAATCAAAAGCTCCGGCTTTAGATTGCCCCTGCTTCCGCTCAAAAGAAGGCATTCGATTATATGCCTTGCATTTTCTGATCTAACCAAACCCATTTCCACTATCATAGGCCTTATATCCATTTCCTTAAGTGCAAAATCTTTTTTGGGCTGCCTTTTCATAACATTAATGCTATTTTGGGCAATAAATACTTCTATGTTATTTTGAAGCATTTCAGTTGTCACGTTTTCAATGGTTACGGCAATTCTATACCTGGCATGGGTAACGATTGACATTGCGCTTTTATGGTCGTCTTTTAGAATAATACCCCCAATTATCTTTATCCCCTCCGGAAGAGAACTGTTCAGGCGCTCCCTGAGTTCTGAGACGTCCATGGCTTCTGTCAGCTTTAGGTCTGTATATTCAGCATCGCTTGTTACACCTAAGGATAAAGGAGCACCAAAAGATATTTCCTGATGAGGGTTAAATCCGCTGCTATAGGAAATGGGTATGCCCTCCCGCCTGAATGCCCGCTGAAACACTCTTACAAGATCAAGATGTGAAATATACTTTACTTCGCTGCCCTTGACGAATTTGAGTCTTATGTTCATCATTTGCATACGCCGCCTTCCTGCAGCAAATTAATTCCGCAGCCTGTGCAGGCAATTCTGCAATCCCTTGTTAGTTCTGCCTTAAGGGACTTTTTGTATTCACTTCTCAAATATTTTTTGTTAACTCCCGTATCAATATGATCCCATGGCAGGATCTCATCCAGCTCTCTGGGTCTTACCGCATAAAAATCAGGATCTATCTCGGTTTCTTCAAAAGCCTGCATCCACATATCAAATTTGAAGTATTCGTCCCAGCCGTCAAATTTGCATCCCAACTCCCACGCTTTGATCAATACATTGCAAAGCCTTCTGTCTCCCCTTGCAAATACTGCTTCCATATAGCTTAAATAAGGATCGTGCCAATTAAAGGTTATCTGCTTTTTCTTTATTGCTTTTTGCAAATATTTTTGCTTTTCTATCAAGGTTTCAACGGAGTCCTGGGGTTCCCACTGAAAAGGGGTAAAGGGTTTGGGTACAAAGGAAGATGCACTGACGGTAACATTCAGGCCTTTCCCTCTCTTCTCCCGGGGGACCTGATAATACCTGTCTACCGCCTTAAATGTCAAATCTGCTATGCCCTGAATGTCTTCCATTGTCTCTGTAGGAAGTCCAATCATGAAATACAGCTTAATGCTGCTGTAACCTGTATCGAATGCCGCACCAACAGAGTTTATCAAATCTTCCTCATTAACACCCTTATTTATTACATCCCTCATTCTTTGGGTGCCTGCCTCCGGCGCAAAGGTAAGGCCGCTTTTCCTGACTTTTTGGACCTCTTTGATCAGCTCGATGGTAAATGAGTCTATCCTAAGGGATGGAAGGGAAATACCCACCTTTCTGTTTTGGTATTTAGAAACCAGGCCCTCGACCAATTCCTGAATCCTGGAATAATCCCCGGTGGACAGGGAAGATAATGAAATTTCCTCATAGCCGGAGCTTTCAATAAGCTTGTCGGCTATTTCCATAAGCTCCTCAACATCCCTTTCCCTCACCGGCCTGTATATCATCCCTGCCTGGCAGAAGCGGCAGCCCTTTGTACAACCCCTGAAAATCTCCAGCATTATCCTGTCATGGACAATATCTATAAAAGGCACCACAATTTTATCCGGGAAATAGGAACCTCTCAGATCCTTAATAACTCTCTTTTTAATCTTTTCGAGTACTCCTTCTCTTTTTGGTCTGATTGCCTTTATTGTAAAATCTTCGTTGTAATCTACATCATAAAGCCCCGGCACATACACTCCCCTGATTTTTGAAGCCGTTTCAAGGAATTCATCTCTGGTGCCTCCGGAGCCTTTCCATTTCTTATACGCATCCATAACCTCAAGCAGCTGCTCTTCTCCGTCCCCAAGCATAAAGAAGTCAAATATATCCCATAAGGGTTCAGGGTTATATGCACACGGCCCCCCTGCTATAATAAAAGGGTGACTCTCATCCCTTTCCCGGGACCTTATTGGTATCCCTGCCAAATCCAGCATATTTACAATATTTGTATAGCTCATTTCATATTGGAGTGTAAAACCGACAAAATCAAAGCCGTCTATATAGTCCCTGCTCTCCAGACCAAAAAGCCTGATGCCGTTCTTCCTCATTTCCTCTTCCATATCGGGCCACGGCGCAAAAACTCTTTCACAGAATATATCCTCCTGATCATTGAGAAGATGATACAGTATCTTCATCCCAAGGTGCGACATTCCAACCTCATAAACATCAGGAAAGCAAAAGGCAAATCTTATGTCAACTCCTTCGATATCCTTATGTATGCTGTTCCACTCAGTGCCTATGTATCTTCCGGGCTTCTCCACCTTAGAGAGAAGCTCCTCATAAATAAACTCTCCGGTATTCTTGTATTCCATCTGTTCCTTGCATGATATAGCAGACAACTAAATCATGAATTCCTTTCAAATATTTATCCCCTTAAGGAATAGGCAGCAGGCAGCAGATTATTGTCCTTAGCCCAAATTTTGCCCATATTCATATTATTACATAAATGATACATATAATTCTACTGAAGATTTATTATTTGCTCAATTTTTCCATCATAGCCAAACTTCAGAAGGCCTGCGACAATTTCCTCCTCTCTTAATATCCTCCTCGTTTTGCCCTCCCCATCCAAAACCTGCACATAGCAAAGTGTCACGGGGCTGAATCTGTCAATAATAGTACTGATTTGGGTTTTCTCACTTGCATTTATAAATCTTTTCTTTATCCGGCCCTCAGAAATCAGTATATTTTTTGTGTTATTCACTGTAAACATGTGATAGTATGAGCTTAGCTTTTCTTCCTTTACTGCCCCCAAATAAATAAAAACAGCAGCAGCAATAAGAGCTGCACTTCTGTTCCCGGTTGCAAGGGTATGAATATTGTATATCAGCATCATAAGGGCTGCAGCTTTACCTGCCCATACCAGCAGCCTTGTTGACTGTCTGTACCCCATAAAGTAGTTTAATAGATTTCTTGCAATTTTGCCACCGTCCAAGGGAATTACAGGCAGCAAATTAAAAATGCAAATAAAAAGATTATACTTGAAAGCTAACTCAAACACTTCCCCAAAGCCCCGGAAAATACCCGATATCGCCGCCAGGGCAAGGCTTGCTGCCGGTCCCGCCGAAGACACTATTGCTTCTGCGGTGCCCCCCAGCTTTGACAATTCCTCCATCCTTACTACTCCCCCATAGGGCATTAGTTCAATTTCGAGCACTTCAACTCCTGACTTTTTTGCAGCAAGCACATGTCCAAATTCATGGAGGATGATGCTGATATACAGTATTATTGACTGATGAAGAAAACCCGAGGCAAAGCTTATAAATAAAAAAAGGATAAAAAAAATGCTTAATTTTATCCTCACAATACAAACCCCCGGCGCCGTTA
>CAYURW010000155.1:0-3842 GCA_964447145.1 uncultured Clostridiaceae bacterium | reverse complement strand
GAGGACATTATGAAGAACGTGGAAGGGGATACCGTTGTCGTGGCGATAGATGAAGTACAGTTTTTTGACAAGGGCCTGACGGAGGTATGCATCAGGCTGGCCGACGGAGGAAAACGAGTCATATTGGCAGGACTTGACCAGAATTTCAGAGGAGAGCCCTTTGGGCCGACCCCGGAATTGATGTCTGCTGCAGAATTTGTGGATAAGATCCAGGCTATATGCATGAAATGCGGCAATCCGGCAACAAGGACCCAGAGATTGATAGACGGGGAACCTGCATCCTATGACGACCCGATAATACTGGTAGGAGCTAAGGAAAGCTATGAGGCCAGGTGCAGGAAATGTCACAGTGTGCCGGGAAAAACCGCAAAATGATTGAAAGGTAGATACCATGATTATAAAAGCTGAGGAAAATAAAATTAAACCAAAGGCTGTGGGCGGCCAGGCCGTTATTGAAGGGGTCATGATGAGGGGAGCCGAGGATGTTGCCGTTGCGGTGCGCAAGCCTGATGGTGAAATAGTGGTCAACAGAGAAAAACTCAAAGAGAACAGGAAGTCTATTTCAAAGATACCGATCCTAAGGGGGATGTATTCCTTCGTTGACGCAATGGTGCTGGGAGTAAAGGCATTGATGTATTCCGCCGAATTTGCGGAGGAGGAAGAGGATAAGGAAAAAGAAAAAAAGCCCTCCAAGCTCGATGAATTTATGGAAAAGAACATTATTGTTATTTCGGTTGTAATATCAATATTGTTCTCTGTAGGCCTGTTTATACTGCTTCCCACTGTACTTACAGGCATTTTCAGAAATTACATAAAAAGCAGTCTGATATTAAACGGAGTAGAGGGAGTAGTAAGGATTGCGATTTTTCTTGGATATTTGCTTGCCATATCCAATATGAAGGATATAAAAAGGATATTTGAGTATCATGGGGCGGAGCATAAGGCTATTTTTTGCTACGAACACGGGGAGGAGCTTACGGCAGAAAATGCGGGAAAGTACGGAAGGCTGCACCCCAGATGCGGTACCAGCTTCCTTTTCATTGTCATGATAGTCAGCATACTTCTTTTTTCACTTTTTACCTGGTCCAACGTGCTTATGAGGCTGCTTATCAGGATAATGCTTATTCCTGTTGTAGCGGGAATATCCTATGAAATAATAAAATGGGCAGGTAAGAGTCGCAGCAAGCTTTCATGCATTATTTCGACACCCGGAATGTGGCTTCAAAAAATTACGACTAGGGAACCTGATATAAGTCAGCTGGAAGTAGCTGTAGAAGCACTCAAAAATGTTCTTACGGTCGATCCGGAGGCGGATAACTGGTAGTGAGCAGCATAAATGAATTATTGAAAAAGGCGGCAGGCATACTAATAGAAAGCCGCAGTACGGATACACCGATGCTTGACGCCGAGCTGATATTTTTATATGCTATGAATTCTGCGGGGCAGGGGATAGACAGGGTCAAGCTGATCACAAAGTCTCACATGGCTGTTCCAGGAGAAATTGAAAGGGAATATCTAGAATTCATAAATGAGCGAAGCAGGGGCAAGCCTGTGCAATATATAACAGGAATACAGGAGTTTATGGGTTGCAAGCTGTATATTTCCGAAGGTGTACTGATACCCAGGCCTGAGACCGAAATTGTTGCAGAAAGGGCAATAGAACTTGTCGGAGCTATGGAGAGGCCTGTAATAATCGATATGTGCACCGGAAGCGGGGCTATAGCTATAAGCCTTGCATCAGTCATACAGGAATCCTTGATATGGGCTTCGGACATTTCGGACAGGGCCCTTGACTGCTGCAGAATTAATGTGGAACGCTCCGGACTGGAGAACAGAATTAGGATAGTAAAGGGAGATCTGTTTGCAGGCATTGCGGATAAAGGGCTTATAGGAAATACAGATATGGTGATTTCCAATCCCCCCTACATAAAAAGCGGTGAAATACCCGGCCTAAGAGTAAACGTCAGGGGATATGAGCCCCTTGAGGCCCTTGACGGAGGCTTGGACGGTCTTTCATACTATAGAAGGATAGCAAAGGGCAGTATGGATTTTCTCAAGCCCGGCGGGATTTTGATATTTGAGGTTGGGTATGATCAGGGGCAAAAGGTAAAGAATATTATGAAAGAAAACAACTTTTTTTACGATATAAGTATTGAATCAGACCTTGCAGGTTATGACAGATGCGTGTGGGGGCGCAGGGCGCAAATTTGAAGCGGAGAGTGATAGGATGCTCGACAAATTGGAGTTCATAGAAGAGAGATATGAGGATCTGGGACACAAAATAAGCGATCCCGAAACAATTTCTGATCAGGATAGCTGGCGGAAGCTTATGAAGGAGCATGCCGGCCTGGAACCTATAGTTTTTAAGTTCAGGGAGTACAAGTCTGTGCTGAAGGACATGGAAGACTCAAATGAATTGCTTGCGGATAAGCCTGATAAAGATTTTGAGGAAATGATAAGATCCGAGCTTTCGGAGCTTTATGATAAAAAGGAAATACTTGAAGAGGAATTAAAAATACTCCTGCTCCCAAAGGACCCTAACGACGACAAAAATGTGATAGTGGAGATAAGAGGGGCGGCAGGGGGAGAAGAAGCTGCACTTTTTGCCGGGGATCTTATGAGGATGTACACCAGATATGCTGAAAGGATGGGCTGGGGCATTGATATTCTGAGTTCCAATGCTACGGATATTGGTGGCTACAAGGAAGTCATTTTTGAAATACAGGGCAAGGGTGCATACAGCAGACTTAAGTACGAGAGCGGAGCCCACAGGGTGCAAAGGATACCTACTACCGAGGCAGGGGGCAGAATCCACACCTCAACCTCGACTGTTGCTGTGCTTCCCGAGGCTGAAGACGTAGATGTTGAATTAAATATGAATGACCTTAGGATAGATGTGTTCCGTTCCAGCGGCCACGGAGGGCAGAGTGTAAACACTACGGACAGTGCCGTAAGGGTGACCCATTTGCCTACAGGCTTTGTCGTATCCTGCCAGGATGAGAAGTCCCAGCTGAAAAATAAAGAAAAGGCTATAAAGATACTGAAATCAAGGCTTCTGGAGCTGGAAACAGAAAGGCACAACGCTGAGATAGCCAGTGACAGGAAGAGCAAGGTAGGTACCGGGGACAGAAGCGAGAGAATAAGGACCTACAACTTCCCTCAGGGCAGGGTGACGGACCACAGGATAGGCCTTACCCTCTACCAGCTGGACACCTTCATGGACGGAGACATTGACGAAATGATAGATTCACTTATAACGGACGCACAGGCCGAAAAACTAAAAGGCGAGGAGTAATCCCCGCCTTTGTTCTATAACCTCCTCTTTTGAATATAAATATACAGAATATTGAACTGGGGGATGTTGAATGAACAGGCTTTTTGCCGTAACCTGCATTGGCTTTTTGTGCGGGATGATAGGCACCGGTATGGGGGGTATACTTACAATAATACTAGGGAACCCTACAAAAAGGTTTATGGCGGTGCTTCTGGGATTTACAAGCGGAATAATGATATCTGTGGTATGCTTCGACCTTCTCCCGGAAGCCTTCGATATCGGCGGACTATTTATGAGTCTTGTAGGTACAGTGCTGGGGGTAGCAGTGATACTGATTTCCGAGCATTTTATCCCGGATAAGGCAGGGGAGGGGTCCGCCATAGGCTCTGCTTTTATAAGAAGCGGAATACTTTTGGGCATAGGTATTGCCATACATAACTTTCCGGAGGGGCTGGCGGTGGGCTCGGGGTTTGCTGCTGCCAATAATCTGGGCCTGGGCCTAGCAATAACGATGGGAATCCATGACATACCTGAGGGCATAGCAATGGCGGTACCCTTAAGGATAGGG
>CAYURW010000154.1:0-3919 GCA_964447145.1 uncultured Clostridiaceae bacterium | reverse complement strand
ATCCTTACACCCATTTGCCGCACCTCCACCCTACACCGCCTGTACAGTTCTCTACACTTAAGAACAAAGGCGGCTTCGCCACATTTGCAGCCCATGCGCCATATCCTTCGGAAATTCTGGCGTGGGCACTTAAATCAAAAAGGCACAGCGTAGCCGTACCTTTTATGATTCATATATAATTATTACGCAGGGTATACACTAACCTGCTTTTTATCCTTACCCTTACGTTCAAATTTGACAACACCCTCAACAAGGGCAAACAGAGTATCATCCTTACCTATTCCCACATTAATTCCAGGATGGATCTTAGTTCCCCTCTGCCTAACTAATATATTGCCTGCCGGAACCAGCTGCCCGTCGGCCCTTTTTGTCCCGAGCCTTTGTGCATGGGAATCCCTGCCGTTCCTTGAACTTCCTACACCTTTCTTATGAGCAAACAACTGAAGGTTAATCACGAACATATCTACACCTCCTCTTCAACTATATGAATGTTCTTTTTGTAGCTTTCTCTGATATTCAAAAGCCCTTCATACATGGTTTCAAGTATGGCCTCGCACATTATTTCCTTTTTGCCGGACTCCTGGGATTTAAGACTACATGTAAGGCATCCTTCACTGATATTATAGTCCGCATCCGCCTCCGCTACTTTCAGCAATCCTAAAAGGGACGACTGTGTAAGAGCAGAAACGGCGCTGCACACTATATCCTTTCCGGAGTCTTCATAACCCGAGTGCCCGGTTACCTTGAAACCCGAAATTTTACCTTCTTTTGACCTATAAATAATAATTTTAATCATAGAGCAATGCTTCTGCTAAGCATCTATTTTTTCAATTCTGACCCTTGTATAGGGCTGTCTGTGGCCTTGTTTTTTCCTATAATCCTTCTTAGGCTTATACTTAAAAACGATGATTTTTTTGCCCCTGCCGTTTTCCATCACTGTAGCTTCTACCTTAGCACCCCCGACAACAGGGTTCCCGATCTGAAGCTCACCGTTATTGCCTACAGCAAGCACTTCCTCAAACAAAACCTTCGCACCGGATTCTGCATCAAGCTTTTCTATTGTTAGCACATCACCCTCGCTAACCATATACTGCTTGCCACCGGTTTTTATTATTGCATACATTAGGCTTCACCTCCTCATAAGTCTCGCCGAATACCAGGTAAGATAACTTTGACCCGATTCGAGCGGATATGCCTACGTCATTATATGCTATCACAACATATTCCCTTTGTCAATAAATATGAATTTCTAGCCCAATACCTCTTCTATTGGAATGTAATTTATATCATTAAAGCCAAAGAATGCTGGATTAAGAAGCCTAAGCCCTTCTTTGCCCCTCCACAAATCGTGAGCCTTGAACCCAAGGACTGCAATTTTATCATTTTCTCTGCAATTGGGATTCGTAATCGGGTACCCAGTTTCATTGTCAAGTACGCATATCAGGTCAGGACACGTGACAAAGGCTTTATTGTTTTTCCAGGAAATCATATTTTCATTTCTGTACCATATTTCGAAGCTTTGAGATTCATATTCACCTATACCGCTGATCAATATTCTTCCCGTTGTAAACCCGTTTTTTATTTCCCAATCAGTCCCTTTTGCGACCCTGCCCCGAAAAAGAATATAGCCATTGGCGGCTTCAATAATTTTTTTGATCGGATCCTCACCTTTTTCTACAGCTTCCTTTTGTGCTTTGCCTACAATTCCGGCCTGGCTAAGGGCTGATGGTATTACAGAGTGTCTGAGTACCTCTCCTTTAATTGGATGATCCGCCATAGCAACCAGATTGTCCGATGCAACTGCCATATATCGAGACAGTGCTTCTGCCCTTTCATCATTCAGGACCTTGGGGAAAATTGCCACATCCCCGTATTTTGTTGCCACCGAAAAAGGGAATATCGGCCTTCCGGTTATTCCGTAGGTGGAAAACTGAAGCTCCGGCACTGCTCTTCCGGCTGCGTCGCAATCAACTATATATTTGCCTGATTTTGCGGCAATCGCCATTGCACAGGATGTGCTTCCTCCGCCATATTCTATTGAGACGGTACCTTCAAATTCTATGTTCATATATTTTTCCAGAGACTCTACCGCCAGCATCAGTTCATCGTGTTCCTCAAAAGTATGTTTTTGGGCCTCTGTGTTTTTTTCGGAAGGGCTGATAGAACCGCAGTAATATGGGTTTATATAATATGCATCATCCTTTATTTCTTCGAAGCCAAGCATTTTTATCTTTTTTCCGCCGTCCAATACTTTTTTTATAGTTTGAATGCCGTTGCACAAATCACCGCCGCCACCGGTACCTAATATTGTACACCCTACAAGAATATCCTTAGCTTCCTGAAAACTTAATTCTTTCATACCGTTTCTCCTTCTGCTTCTATTTCGTTGTAGTCTCTGTTCAGTATTATTGTAGTTACTGCTCCAATATTATTATAATATCCTCTTTATATAGGCTTTTATTCTATTGTGCTGCATGCTTTGTATCAGCTTTTATTCTATTATGCTGTCAAATCTCCCGGCAGCCTTTTTTGCGGAGCTCTGATATTTCCAATAAGCTAATGGCTTTTGTATTGTACCCCTCCCTGTGCAATTCTGTTGAAGTCCTTATAAATACAGGCTTCATATAATTTCTCCCCAACTCTATTATATCTTCGTCTAAATAATAATTTATCAGTTCTTCCACATCAGGGTGAACCTGGAGAAAAGCTGCTATTGCTCCGTCATTGTTAAACAGGCTGTTTATCTCTTTCTCGATTTTCTTGACTATGGTTTCGCTGGATAGTATCTTCCCTTCCCCCTTGCAATAGGGGCATGGGGCCATCAGTACATTTTCCATGCGCTGCCTTACCTTTTTTCTGGTCATTTCGACCAACCCCAGTTGAGTCATTCCCAACACATTGGTTCTTGTCTTATCCTTTTTTAATGCATTTTTAAGAGCATCGAGGACTGCGTTCCCATGATCTGAATCCTGCATATCAATAAAATCGATTATAATTATGCCGCCTATATCCCTTAGTCTCAACTGCTTCGCTATTTCTCTGGCTGCTTCGGTATTGGTTTTGAGTACGGTGTCCTTAAGGTCCAAGGTTCCGACATATTTTCCTGTATTCACATCAATAGATGTAAGCGCTTCAGTCTGGTCTATGACGATATATCCGCCGCATTTCAGCCATACCTTACGATTTATTATTTTGTTTATCTGGGATTCAACCTGATAAAATTCAAATATATCATGGGTTTTGCTGTAGTATTCGACCCTGCTCCTATAGTGGGGGGAAATAATAGCCATAAGCTCTCTTATCTTTTCATAGTGCTCTTTGTTGTTTATCAGCAGTTTGTCTACATCCCTGGTAAACATGTCTCTGACAGTCCTATATATTATGCTCATATCCTTATGCACTATTCTTGGAGCGGCTCCGTTTTTTTGCTTTTGCTTTATACTGTCCCAAAGCTTCAGTAAAAAGTTTATATCATTTCCCATATCCCCTTGAGTACAATCCTCTGCAGCAGTCCTCACTATAAGCCCCATCCCTTTGGGCTTCAGCTCTTCCGCCATCTTTTTCAGCTTGTCCTTTATTTCGCCGCTCTCTATGCGTCTGGAAATCCCTATATATTCTACAGTGGGCATCAAAACTGTGAACCTGCCCGGAAGTGTAATATGTGTAGTCACCCTGGCTCCTTTGGAATCTATGGGTTCCTTCATTATTTGGACCATTATCTCCTGGCCGGCCTTCAATATCTCATCTATCTGATAATCCTTATATTGCGAAGAATCAACGGATTCATCATCCTCATCAAAATAAGTATTTGGAAGGGCATCCTTCACAAACAAAAAGGCATTTTTATCCAGGCCTATGTCAATAAAGGCAGCCTGCATACCCGGAAGTACATTTTCCACCTTCCCTTTGTATATATTGC
>CAYURW010000153.1:1954-4023 GCA_964447145.1 uncultured Clostridiaceae bacterium | reverse complement strand
TTGACCAACGGGCCATAATAACCTTATGGTCGGGGTGACAGGACTTGAACCTGCGGCCCCATGGTCCCAAACCACGTACGCTACCATCTGCGCTACACCCCGACACAGCTCTTCTATTATATAAAAAAGAGAGCTATCAATCAATTGTCAAATTCGGCTGAAAACCGCAAAAATCTCAAGATACATCGTTATTATTAAGGTATGCTCCATCAAAACGCCGATTATTCTATAATTATAATGTCCCTTATTGAAAAAATCAATAGGGAAATATCTTCCGACTGCCAAATAGACTGCCAAGTTACAAGAAATGTTAGCAGTTTTCCTTTATACATTTTTTCCTATAGGTAACGATATGTTTCACACTAGCCATATTTCATATTATAGGATATCAAACTCTAAAATGAATTCCCAAAATGCAAAAACCTGAATAATAGTGCTTGTTCGCCTATATATTTATAGCAAGGTCCGGATTACCCGCCGGTCCAATAACATAATTTGTGTTTGGAGGTCATGTTTTGGTTGAAAGCCGCAATATTAGCGAAGGCATATATACATATTATAAAGATGATCGGGCATATCAAAAAATATCGGGATTTTTAAAATCCTTCAATTTTGATAAATGCATAATACTTTGCATAGGTACTGACAGATTCATAGGCGACTGCCTCGGGCCTCTTTCCGGAACCCTGCTGAGCAAGCTGAGCCTCACGGTTCCGGTTATAGGGACCCTGGAAAACCCCGTTCATGCGATCAATTTGAAAAAAAATCTGTCACATATAAAAACATCCTATGGTGACCATAGGATCATTGCTATAGACGCTTGCCTGGGAGTAAACCGGAGTGTCGGCTATATACAGGTCAGAGAAGGAAGTATCCAGCCGGGCAAGGGGGTCGGAAAAAGCCTCTCCCACGTGGGAGATTGCTCTATTATGGGAATAGTTGACATGGTTTCGGAATCTGATGATTCGGAATATGAAAACTACCTTGCGATGAGCAATGTAAGGCTGGGAACGGTAATGAAAATGGCAGAGGTTATCGTAAAAGGCATATATGCTGCCTATCGAAAGTAAAACTTGCAGCTATCCAAAGCATAGATTGCATAGACCCTCAGCACAGCATGCAACTATAAGCACAGCATGCAGCTATCCAAAGCATTGCATCAGGGTTTTGCGATTATTGCAAACATCAGCTCTCCCGAAGCTGCAAGCTCATCCCCCACATATGCCTCAGCCTTTGCTTTTCCTATGCCTCTTTTAAAATAAATCATTTCTGTTTCCATCCTCAGAGTATCTCCCGGGACAACTTGTCTCCTGAACCTCAGTCCGTCAATTCCGGTAAATACCGCCAGCTTGCCCTTATGATCCTCCGTCCCGAGAATTGAAACAGCCCCTACCTGGGCCATAGCCTCAACAATAAGCACTCCAGGCATCACCGGATTACCGGGAAAATGTCCTTGAAAAAAAGGCTCGTTGACAGTGACATTTTTTATTCCCACCGCTCTTTTGCCATATTCTATCTCAGTAATTTTATCAACAAGCAAAAATGGATATCTATGGGGTATTATTTCCTGTATTTCGATGCTATTCAACATTGTCCCCTTCGCTCTCCCTTTTCATATTCTTTGACAATTGCCGATAAAGCATGTCGCCCAGTCCCATTCCGCTGTGATTCGATATTTCTTCGGAGTACCTGTCAAACAGCATATCCTCATACATCTCCTCTGCAAAACCGCCGTTAAACAAATCCCCCTTCTGCACAGTATTCCTCATTTGCTTGAACATCATTCCTACAAACAATGCTTCTAGGTCATTACAAGCTTTTTTGAGCTTTTTTTCATCCTTTTCCTCAAAAGCTCTTTCCAGTATTTTTTCAAATTCTCCCTGTTCGGTCTCCAGGGACTTTTCTCTGATATTGGTATAGTTAAAAACATTCAAATTATTAATGGGATTTACCATGCTACACCTCGATTCTTGTGTTTTAGCTGTTTCTTATGGGTATTATTTTATAATGATTATCGCCCATTATCTATGGGTACCATTGCATAATGGTTATTGCCTGTTATCTATGGG
>CAYURW010000153.1:0-1854 GCA_964447145.1 uncultured Clostridiaceae bacterium | reverse complement strand
TCGCCCATTATCTATGGGTACCATTGCATAATGGTTATTGCCTGTTATCTATGGGCACCATTGCTTATCGTCTCAGATTATTGGCCAGTGCAAGCATCTCATCAGCTGTCTGTATGGATTTCGAATTCATTTCATACGCCCTTTGAGCTTGTATCAGCTTTATCATCTCTTCAACTATCTGAACATTTGAAAATTCCAAATAACCCTGCAGTATGTTTCCCCCGGTGCTGTCATTCTGTGTATCATAGGCATCCCCGCTGGCTTCTGTGGCTATATACAGGTTCTTTCCGATGCTTTCAAGGCCGGCAGGATTGACAAAGGTTATTATTGAGAGGCTTCCTAACTCTTCAATTGTTCCGTCTTCCCTTTTGACAGATATCAGCCCCCTTTGATCTATGGTTATGTCCTTGACCTCCGAGCCCAACTCGACATTGCCGTTTGCCCCCTGAATATAGTAGCCCTCCGAGGTCACAAGGTTGTAGTTCTCCCCATCTACAGATATTTTGAAGCTCCCGTCCTTTGTATAGTACTCCTGCCCTTCCGGGCCAAGCACCTTAAAAAACCCGGGGCCGTCAATTGCCACATCGTAGGGGTTGTTGGTCGCATCAAGGCTACCGGTTGTAAAAAATTTGACCGATGCCGCCGCCATTACCCCATGGCCCACCTGCAGGTTGACTGGCTTCCCCTGGCCATCCCTTACAATTCCTCTTTCCATCGTTTCATAAAGCAGATCCTTGAATTCCACCCTCGCCTTCTTATAAGAAACCGAGTTCACATTTGCCATATTGTTAGATATGGTATCAACATTAAGCTGTTGGGCCTGCATTCCCGTACTTGCCGTCCAAAGAGCCCTCATCATAATTAATTACCTCCTATGATCTCCCTATCTCATTTACAGCTTTGCCTAAAAGCTCGTCATGTATTTTTACTGCCTTTTGATTTGCTTCATAGGTGCGCAGCATTGTAATCATCCCGACCATTTCCTTCACCGAGTTCACATTGGAGCTTTCAAGAAAACCCTGCTGCACAGTCCCGGCCGTTATTACCGGCTCTGCGTCCATTTCTTCGACAGTTGTGAAAAGCCCGTCCCCTTCCTTCCGAAGAACCTTGTAATCGTCAAAGTCCACGATTCTGAGCTTTCCCGCCTGTTCCTCATTGGAATAAACGACCCCTTCCTCATTTATCGTCACATTATTTCCTACCCTGATGTATCCGTTTTCACCAAGGACCCTATAGCCTTCCCCTGTCACCAGGTAACCGGATGCGTCCCTTTCAAAGCTGCCGCTTCTTGTGTATCTTTCACCCTCAGGGGTTTCAATGCAAAAAAAGCCTTTACCGCTCAAGGCCAGATCGAGACTGCTCCCGGTGGGGTACAGCTGCCCCTGTTCAAAATTTGTATTCACTTCACTGCTGCATACCGCATAGCTCAAATAACCCAAGGGTTTAAAAGGCCTTCGCAAACCCCTGCCGGCCTCCTCATTTACCTTTGATATAAGGACTTCGGGGAAATTCTGGGTAACCATAACATCCTTTTTGTAACCTGCGGTATTCGCATTTGCCATATTGTTGGCTATAATGTCTATTCTTTTTGCTTCAGCGACTGCTGAGGATGCCGATATATAAAGCCCTCTTATCAAACTATCACCTACATGCCATTTATTTTGTGCTACATTCCTATTATCGGCGATAAAAAGCCTATACTTTAGAAAAAGCGTAAAAAATGCGGCTTTGCCGCATTATTCGCACAGGCGCCAGAACAAAGGCGGCTGCGTCCGCATTTACTCCCATAAGCTTTTTCCGGAGGAAATAATGGCACGGGCACTTAAATCAAATGCTTCAAGCTTATGTAAACCT
>CAYURW010000152.1:2364-4077 GCA_964447145.1 uncultured Clostridiaceae bacterium | reverse complement strand
ATTGCAGCTATTTATTTTAGGATAGACATCAAACGCGGCAAAGCCGCCTTTGTTCGTTAGTCATATACTGGTATATTCTATTACATTACTTGGAGGTGATTAAATGAGTAAATTGAATCTTGACCTAAGCCTTATAAAAAGTGCAAGAGAATCAGCCGCTCACATAGCGGAGGATATGCAAAAATTTATAAATCATCATACCACGGTGGCGGTTGAGAGGACAATTACAAGGCTTTTTGGAGTTGATGGAGTGGACGATTCCGGCACTCCCCTTCCCAATATTGTTGTAGATAACATAAGAAACAACGGGGGACTTGGAATCGGAGCAGCGTATTTTCTGGCAAACGCAATACTTGTCACAGGGCTTCCGGTTCAGGAAATTGCTGAAAAAACGGCATCGGGGGAATTAGAGCTGACAAGGCTTCCGGCAAAACCCCTGGGGGAGATCGTAGATACGGCTTACAGCACGGCTGCAGAAATGGTCGGGAGAATTAAGGGCAACAGAGCCAAAAGGGACGAATATTTGAAAACTATAGGTGAGGGGAAAAGGCCTTATCTTTATGTAATCGTCGCAACAGGAAACATATATGAAGACGTGGTGCAGGCCCAGGCGGCCGCCAAGCAGGGGGCAGACGTAATTGCAGTAATAAGGACGACAGGCCAGAGCCTTTTGGATTATGTGCCCTATGGCGCCACCACTGAAGGCTTTGGGGGGACTTATGCCACCCAGGAAAACTTTAGAATAATGAGGAAGGCCCTTGATGAGGTTGGTCAGGAGGTAGGAAGGTATATACGGCTTTGCAACTACTGCTCCGGGCTTTGCATGCCCGAAATTGCAGCAATGGGAGCAATGGAAAGGCTTGACGTAATGCTGAATGATGCGCTGTACGGAATACTTTTCAGGGACATAAACATGCAGAGGACCTTGGTGGACCAATATTTCTCCAGGGTCATAAACGGTTTTGCCGGTGTAATCATAAATACCGGGGAAGACAATTACCTTACTACGGCGGATGCTGTGGAGGAAGCGCATACGGTGCTTGCTTCTCAGTTTATCAATGAGCAGTTTGCGCTGAGGGCGGGAATACCGGAAGAGCAGATGGGACTGGGCCATGCATTTGAAATGGAGCCCGGAATAGAAAACGGTTTCCTGCTGGAGCTTGCACAGGCACAGACGGCCAGGGAGATATTCCCCAATGCCCCTTTGAAGTATATGCCTCCTACTAAATATATGACGGGAGATGTTTTTAAGGGACACCTACAGGACGCTCTTTTCAATATGATTTCAATATGGTCCCATCAGGGGATACAGCTTCTGGGAATGATGACGGAAGCGCTGCATACGCCTTTTATGGCCGACAGGGCTCTTTCAATAGAAAATGCACGATATATATTCAACAATATGAGGAGCATAGGGGACGAGGTAGAGTTCAAGGAAGGCGGAATAATCCAGAACAGGGCTGCAGAGGTGCTGGGGATGGCTGCTGCATTGCTGAGGGATATAGAGGAGGAAGGGCTTTTTGCCACCTTGGAGCAGGGTAAATTTGCAGGAGTAAAAAGAAGCAGGACAGGTGGAAAAGGGCTTGAGGGAGTGACAGAGAAGGATGATAAATATATGAACCCCTTTATGGAGATGATGAGGCAGCAATGAGGATTTAACCGCTATGCGGATATTTGGAGCAGCAATGAGGATTTGACCGCTATGCGGATATT
>CAYURW010000152.1:0-2264 GCA_964447145.1 uncultured Clostridiaceae bacterium | reverse complement strand
GGAGCAGCAATGAGGATTTGACCGCTATGCGGATATTGAGCGCAGCAATGAGGATTTGACCGCTATGTTGCATATTGGGTGAAGTGAAGAATCTTATTGGAGGTGATTTTGATGAGCTCGGGTTTGTATTTAATGGACAAGAGAGAATCCGATGCAAATTTTGACCCGGCGAAAGTAAGACCCTACGGGGATACAATGAATGACGGCAAGGTTCAGCTGAGTTTTACACTGCCAATCAAAGCCGATGAGCTGGCAATGGAGGCCGCCAGGCTTTATGCAATGAAAATGGGGTTGAAGGAGCCTAACGTGGTTCATATGGCCGATCTGGGGGTCGGGTATTCCTTTTTTGTGGTATATGGCAGCTGCATTCATACGATTGATATAACGGACATAAGGGTCACTAAGGTCGAAAGCTTGGTTATGAGCATGGGAGAGACAGATGAATATATTAAGAAAAACATAGGGAGAAAGTTGGTGGTCATAGGAGCCAGTACCGGTACAGACGCACATACCGTCGGGATAGATGCAATCATAAACATGAAAGGATATGCAGGGCACTATGGTCTTGAAAGATATGAAATGATTGAAGCCTACAATTTGGGAAGCCAGGTTCCCAATGAAGAGTTCATAAAAAAGGCAGCGGAGGTTTCAGCAGATGCACTTCTGGTATCTCAGACAGTGACGCAGAAGAACGTACATGTGCAGAATATGACCAATCTGATTGAACTTCTTGAAGCGGAGGGGCTTCGGGACAGGTTCATAGTAGCCTGCGGGGGACCGAGAATATCTCATGAGCTTGCAAAGGAACTGGGGTATGATGCGGGCTTTGGGATAGGAAGCTATGCGGAGGATGTGGCATCCTTCATAGCACAGGAAATAGTGAACCGAAAAGGGCAGAAGGAAGCTTAAGGGTGAGTTGAAATGGCACTTATACATGATACTTGTATATGGGGAACCCGTGTATAATCAATTCATTAATAGCATGGTCGGGACCGTAAGAGTTCAATAGTAGTTCTGCAGGGACATATGAAGTGTCTCTGTTTTTTTTTGCTGTTCACATGAATAAAAGGGCAGTTCATATGTACATAATGACACAAAACATCAAACTCGATATAATGTGAACAACAAATAGAGAAAGGCGGTAATCCCATGCTGAACAAATCAATACTTATGGGTAGGCTCACGGCAGATGCCGATACAAAGATTTTTGACGAAAAAAAACGGGTGTCAAAATTTATCCTGGCCATTGACAGGGACTATGTGGGCAATGACAATGTCCGGCCTGCCGATTTTATCCAGATCGTTGCTTGGAACCTTCCCGAGAAGTTCATTGCAAAGTATCTGAAGCAAGGCGAGCTTATCTCCGTTGAAGGAAGGCTGCAGAGCAGAAAATATGAAAAAGAGGAGGTGCACTACGTAACGGAAGTTCTTGCTGATAATGTATACCCTACCAATTTCAAAAAAAGCGAGCAGAATGTGATAGGCCAAAATGTCGAAAAGTCACCCGCCTAAAATAGGAGAAATGTGGTACAATATAGCAAGAAGCAATACAGGGGTGATTATGTTGGAAGACAAGATATTTGAGCTGATGGAGAAGCTGTATCAAGAGTTTTCGTTAAACAGAGAAGAAACAAACAAAAGATTCGACTCCATGGATGAAAGATTTGACAGGATCGATGTCAGACTTGATGGCATGGATGTCAGGCTTGATGGGATGGATGAGAGATTTGACATTATAGAGCATAAGCTTGATGAAAAGGCGAATAGGAGTGACATTATCAGATTGGAAAATGACCTGAAGCCAAAAGTAATGGCTGCCCTTGACGGATACAAGGTAGTATACGAGAAGCTTGGGGTGCTCCATGAGGAAGTGTTAAAGATATCCAAAAAAGTTGAGGCGCAAGAGGTTGAACTGAGGGTAATAAGAAGCGCCGAGTAAAATTAATATTATGCAGTTATTGTTGTAGAATTGCTATTTGCCATTCTGTTATGAAGTAAAGGATCTCAATGTTTTTGGGGTCGATATTTCCCTTCTGATGGCAGGTGGCATTTTATTTTTTGACTTATGCACATGAAATTCCCACCTCCTATACATTTTAGGATAGACATCAGCTAATTAGATACCGGATACCCTATAGTTAGATATCAGATATCCTAAAATGTTTTCCTTGAATTATAAGAATACGCCAAAGGTTGTACGTTATTTTTAATTAGCTGTTCACTGGCGTATTCTATATAGCAAAGCATAGGCGGTGGGAGTATAG
>CAYURW010000151.1:0-4210 GCA_964447145.1 uncultured Clostridiaceae bacterium | reverse complement strand
GGAATCCGGTTCGGGGAAAAGCACGACAGCCTACAATGTAATAGGAATGTACGGCTCCACAACCGGAAAAATGACCTTCAAAGGTCAGGATATAAGCAGGGTTTCGTCAAAAAGGCCATTAAGCTTGAAAAAAGATATACAGATGGTGTTTCAGGATCCGGGAACGACATTGAACCCCCAGAGAAGCGTAAAGCAGATCCTGACCCTGCCTCTGTCGATTCATAATATGATAGATAAAAAGAATCCCGAGGGACAGCTGGTCAAACTTCTTGAAGCAGTTGAAATGCCGGCGGAATATTTGTACAAATACCCTTCATCCCTGGGAGGAGGGGAGCGGCAGATGCTGGCAATAGCCAGAGCTCTCTCCACAGACCCTTCGATGATAGTGCTGGATGAGCCGACCTCTTCCCTTGACGTATCCGTTCAGGCAAAAATAATAAACATGCTGTTAAGGCTGCAGAAGCAGCGCAGATTGTCCTATTTGTTCATAACCCATGACCTGAGCCTTATGAGGAATCTGGCGACAAAGGTTGCAATAATGTACCTTGGCAAAATAGCCGAAATAGCCCCGGTGGAAACCTTTTTCAAAGCACCGCGGCATCCGTACACCCAGATGCTTCTTTCCGCAATACCGGTTATAAGCGAAGCGGAGGAGACCTTGAAGCAGACAAAAATAACCCCAAAGGGCGAGATACCGAGCCCGGTCAATGTGCCCAAGGGCTGCAGCTTCAACACCAGATGCCCTCTTGCAAAGGAAGAGTGTTTTGCCAAGGATCCGGTAATGAAAGAAATTTCACCTGAACATTTTGTAAGGTGTCATTTAATATAAACTGGAGGTAAAACAAAATGCTAAAAAAATCACTAAAGACGCACCAGGAGATCGAAGACTTTGTCAGAGGCTGTACCTTTTACGGTACAGGAGGAGGCGGAGACTACGATGCGGGAGTGGCGCTCCTTACGGCCCAACTGGACAAGGGACTGGAAGTCGGCTGGGTCGATTCATCGGACATAAAGGACGATGAATACAGCATATGTCCCTTCCTTATGGGCTCCATCGCTCCCATTACGGAGGAGACTGTCCGGGAAATGAAAAGCTTTGGACTTACGGAAAGGAAATATGACTATAAGGATGTCCTTTGCAGAGCGGTAAAAGCCCTTGAAAGGTATTCGGACAAAAAGGCAAAAGCTCTTGTTCCCATTGAGCTTGGCGGAGCTAATGCAGCTGCGTGCATCTCAGCGGCAGCTGAAAACGGCATTGTTACCCTTGACGGAGACTACACCGGGAGAGCCATACCTGAAATACAACAGACAACGCCGTATATATATGAAAAGACACTTATGCCTATAACCTCCTGCGACGGCTGGGGAAATACCGGTATAATAGAGGAAGCGGTCAACTGGCAGATGGCGGAGAGAATAGGCAAAATGATAAGCGCCGCAGGCTATGCAGTATGCGGTCAGGCAGGTTTCCTTATGAACGGCAGGGATACAAAGGAAGCTATTAATCATGGGACCATGACAGAATGCTATGAAATAGGGAAAATGATCCGGGAGGAAAGAGAAGCGGGCCGGGATCCCATTGATGCAGTGGTAAGGAAATTGGGAGGCTGGGTGATCTGCAGAGGAACAGTCACCAAAAAAGAGTGGGAGGACAGGGTCGGATATTACTGGGGCACCCATACCTTTACGGGAGAAGGGGCCTTCAAAGGAACGACTCTTAAAATATGGTTCAAAAATGAAAACCATATTTGCTGGAAAAACGGAGAGGTGTTCATCACAAGCCCGGATATGCTTATTGCAGTCGATGCAGAGACAGGGCACCCCTATACAAATAACAAAATAGAGGAAGGGCAGAGGGTAATAGTCATAGCACTGAAAGCCCGAAAAGTGTTCAGGACCTCCAGAGGTATAAGCGTCCTCGGGCCCGGGGCCTTTGGATATGATATTGAATATGTACCGGTGGAAGAAAAAATAAAATAGAAATATTGGGGCAGTCCACTATACTTCCCAAAGGACTGTCCTTTTTACATAATTTTTCGTGCCTCCGCTGTTTGACAACTGGTATTAAAAGGGTTATCATTTATCTGGAAATTGGCAAAGCATTTATTGAGTTGCAGAGGGAGTATATATATGAAGAAAGAGATAACAGCGGAACAAAAATTACAGGAAATGCTTCAAAAACCTGTAGACAAGCTTATCTGCTCCCTGGCAATCCCCACTATAACCAGCATGGTTATAACCTCCGTATACAATATGGCGGACACATTTTTTGTAGGCAGGATCAGCACCAGTGCCACAGGGGCGGTGGGAGTCTCATTTTCTCTTATGGCGGTAATACAGGCCATCGGCTTTACCTTCGGAGTGGGCTCAGGGAATTATGTATCAAAGCTATTGGGGCAGGAAGATAGAGAAAAAGCTGCAAAGGTGGCGGCCACGGGTTTTTTCTCTTCTTTAATTCTTGGAACCTTATTTGCAATAATAGGTTTTATTTTTTTGGACCCTCTCGTTCGTTTGCTGGGAGCTACGGAGACTATTGCCCCCCATGCGAAGGAATACTTAAAGTATATATTGATAGGAACACCTTACATGGCAGCTTCCTTTGTGCTTAATAACATACTGCGCTTTCAGGGTAGTGCTTTTTATGCAATGATAGGCATAGGAGCCGGAGGGGTTATCAATATAATTCTGGACCCCATATTTATTTTCGGATTGAACATGGGTGTCGGAGGCGCCGCCCTTGCCACAATCATCAGCCAATTAGTCAGCTTCTGCATACTGTTCTTTAATTCCGGCATAAAGGGGAATCTGGGGATCAAATTCAGGAATTTTTCTATCGAATGGAAAATATACAAAGAAATACTGCTGGGAGGCCTGCCTTCCTTTTACCGACAGAGCCTTGCCAGCATTGCTGTGATATTTTTGAATTTCAGTGCCGGCCCTTACGGCGACGCTGCCATTGCGGCAATGTCCATAGTGGCGCGTATAGTCCAGTTTGAGCTTTCATTGATCATAGGCTTCGGTCACGGATTCCAGCCCGTATGCGGGTTTAACTACGGGGCCAAAAAATACGGCCGTGTGCTGGAGGCATTCTGGTTCAGCGTAAAAACTCTGGTCATCGTTCAGGTCATAGCAGGGGTGCTGCTGTTTGCGGCATCGCCGCAGCTTATATCCTTTTTCCGCAAGGAAGACCCGGTTGTAGTCCTTATAGGCACCCGGGCCCTGCAGGCCCAGTGTCTGACACTTCCTCTCTTTGCATGGATTCTTGTGACAAACATGTTGCTGCAGGTACTGGGAAAAGCAAGACAGGCATCTATTCTTGCCATTGCGCGTCAGGGAATGTTTTATCTCCCCGCCGTACTGCTGCTTCCCCATATAATAGGAATACTTGGAATTCAGATCAGTCAGCCGGTATCGGATATCCTCACTTTTTCTATTGCCTTTCCCTTCGGGAAAAGGGCTTTGAGGGAGTTGGGGGAGCTGCAGAATAATTTTTGATTACGATTTCTTCGCCAGATTTTTTCCAAAAGGTATATTGGCAGCAAATGCGGCTGAGGCAGCCTTTATTACGTATTCTTAATTTCATGTAATTAAAATATAACTCAGATGTAATTGAAATATAATTGAAAAAAAATTGATATATAATTGAGTCGAACGGATTATGTAACAGGCTAATGATATATTTAGATATAAAGCTGATAAAATATCCTTCGAGGTGTAATTATGATAGAATATCCTTCAAAATTTGATTTTTTTCTAAACTTCAGGGCAATAATCGATAAAGACGATCATTTTGCTGACTATGTCCTCATTGGGGTAAGTGACAATTTTCAAGGGGCCACAGACATAGAACCCGAAAAAGTGGTGGGCAAAAGAATATCCGAAATAGCCCAGGAAAACGAAAACGTATTGTTCGGGATCAAAGACGTATTTTATAGTATGATACCCGGGACCAGAAGAAAATTCGAGTTTTATTCGGCCGAATTGGACAAATGGTACATTATCAGCTTATTCAGCTACAATAAGGATTCAATGATGCTGTTTTACAATGATGTGACCCGGCTTAGGAAAGGCAGGGGATCCCCGGGTACCGGAAGGGCCGGGGAATTGTGCAGCCTTGATGAGAAGAGAGAGTACGGATTCAAGGATAAGCTCACGGGATTGTACAACAGAAGCTTCTTCGAAGAAGAGCTTGCAAGGCTGGATACAAAAA
>CAYURW010000150.1:2908-4269 GCA_964447145.1 uncultured Clostridiaceae bacterium | reverse complement strand
TTCGCATACTTCTACCAGTTTCCCAAGATACATGACCCCTACATACTCAGAAACATAGCGGACCATCGAAAGGTCATGGGCAATGAATAAATAAGTATATCCTTTCTCTTCCTGGAAGCTCTTAAGGAGGTTGACTACCTGTGCCTGAATCGATACATCCAGGGCTGAAATAGGTTCGTCGCAGATCAGTATCTGGGGCTCAATAATAAGGGCCCTTGCTATACCTATGCGCTGTCTTTGCCCCCCTGAAAACTCATGGGGATACCTGCTTGCATGATCCCTCTGAAGCCCTACCCTGGACAGTATCTCATAAACCAATTCATTGGCCTGTACTCCCGTCCTGACGATCCCGTGTGCAATAAGGGGTTCTGCAATAATATCCCGAACGGTCATACGCCCATTCAGAGATGCATAGGGATCCTGAAAAACCATCTGCATTTTCCGGCGAATTCCCTTAAGGTGCCTCTCGTCCATTGTGCTGATTTCTTCTCCGTTTACAAAAATTTTACCAACCGTTGGCTCATAGATCCTTATAATCGTTCGGGCAGCCGTTGACTTTCCGCAGCCTGACTCCCCAACAAGCCCAAAGGTCTCACCTTTTCCCACAGAAAAGGAAATTCCGTCTACGGCGTGAACCGCCTGTGACTTAGATCCTTTAACCTTGAAATGTTTTTTTAGGTCAAACACTTCAAGCATTTTCTCCTTTTGCATAAAAGCCTCCGTTCCATGTCTCCTTAATACTCTATAGAATATGAAGCAAATATATGCTAAAATTTACTACCTCAGTATCATCCCTTGCCAATCTATTTGCATCCTCCGCTGTCTGTCTGCATATTATCCTTCTTCAATGAAAAAAGGGTTGTCATATTTGGGTGCCTCCTTTGAAAGCAGCCAACACATTGATTTGTGTGTACTGCTTATCTCTGAATAATGCGGTACCATCTCCTCACAAATATTCCGTGCATAGGTGCATCTGGGCCTGAAGGGGCATCCCCTTGGCGGATTGAGCATATCAGGAGGTGATCCGGGGATTGGCTCCAGTTTCTTCTTCCTGTCCTGGGTAATTTTTGGAATAGAGCTCATGAGGCCCAAGGTATAAGGATGGGACGGCCTTTCAAAAATCTCCCCGGCAAGCCCCTCTTCCATGATCATGCCGCCATACATGACAATTATCCTGGAGCAAAGCTCCGCTACAACTCCCAAATCATGGGTAATAAACATAACTGACATATTATATTCACTCTGAACACTCCTGATGAGTTTCAAAATCTGGTCCTGAATGGTCACATCCAAGGCTGTCGTAGGTTCATCGGCTATCATTAGTACCGGCCTGCATGCAAGAGCCATTGCAATCATGACTC
>CAYURW010000150.1:2287-2898 GCA_964447145.1 uncultured Clostridiaceae bacterium | reverse complement strand
TATCTTTTTTCAGGCTCGGAGATACGCACTAACCTGAAAAGCTCAATGACCTCTTCTTTAATTGCTTTTTTGTCCATTTTGCCTTTATGCTCAATAAACATTTCCCCTACCTGGTTGCCGACAGTGAGAAGAGGGTTCAGGGAAGACATCGGGTCCTGAAATATCATTGAGATTTTGCCGCCTCTGATTCCCCTCATATGGGATTTGCTTGCTTTTATCAGGTCATTCCCTTCAAAAATTACTTCCCCCTCCATTATTCTGGCAGTGCCTGGAAGTATCTTTAATATTGACATTGCCGTAACACTTTTTCCGCTGCCGGATTCCCCGACAATGCCAAGTATTTCCCCTTTAGAAATATCAAAGCTCACATTGCGGACCGCTTTTATTTCTCCGTCCTGAGTAAAAAAAGATGTATGCAAATTATTGACCTGCAATATTTTATCCATCGTAACCTACCTTCTCAACTTGGGATCCAGCGCATCACGCAATCCGTCGCCAACAAAATTAAAAGCAAACATAGTCAGGCAAATGAACAATGAAGGTGCAAGCAGCTGGTAGGGTGCCGTTCTTAACGTCTCCAAAGCATCATTGCACATTGTCCCCCAACTTGC
>CAYURW010000150.1:0-2277 GCA_964447145.1 uncultured Clostridiaceae bacterium | reverse complement strand
CCCAGTCCTATAAAGCTCATAAATGCTTCTATAAATATGGCAGACGGGATCAGCATTGTCGCAGTGACAATAATGGGTCCCATTGCGTTAGGGATAAGGTGCCTTGTAAGAATCCTCCAGGTGGAGGTGCCTATTGTTCTGGCAGCATATATAAATTCCTGCTCTTTCAATGACAATATCTGACCTCTTACAATCCGCGCCATGTTCACCCAGTACACCGATCCCAATGCAATAATGATGCTTAAAAAACCGGAATTAAGAAAGACCATAATCAGTATCACATAAAGAGTCAGAGGGATCGTGCTGATAATGTCAACTATCCTCATCATGACCATGTCCGTATTGCCCCCAATATAAGCCGAAATACCTCCATAAAGTATGCCAATGACAAGGTTCACAAGGGCTGCAATAAATGCGACTGTAAGCGAGATCCTTGCTCCGTACATCAACCTTGTCAGAATGTCTCTGCCTAGCCCGTCCGTACCGAGGATATAATTCTTATTATAAAAAGATTTATAGACATTGTATCCCTCTCCGCTTTCACTCATCAAATGTGCGGGCTTTTTGCCGTAATCAAGTATCAGAACCTCTCCGTGAAGATCATAGGAGGTGAGCTTTTGAGCCCCATCATCCTCTATCCTTGGAAGGGCCTGAAGCAATTCGCCTTTATCGCTTATCTCAATCAGCTTCAGATTCTGTGTAATGAATATATACCTGTCCGATATCTGAACAGCATTGAATTTTGGGGGAATATTGACAAAAGCAAGTTCCTGATCAAAATAGCTGTGAGGTGAAACAAAAGGGCCAAAGATGGCAAATACTAAAAGCAGCATTATTATTATAAAACCGCATAGGGCAGCCTTGTGATGGCTGAACCGAAACCATACATCGCTTGCAAAGGTCCTGTTCCTGCGCCATATTTTTTCGCTGTCCGCCTCATGAGCTTCATACCTTTCCCATATCGGATCCAGTTTTAAGTTTTCCATAAATGCCCCCATCCCCAATATTTCGTATTAATAATTATTTTTTAATCATATTTTATTCTGGGATCTATCAATGAATAGAATATATCAACAATAAAAACCATTGCTATCAGAAATGCCGCATAAAATATGGTTATACCCATAATAGCTGTATAATCCCTGTTGGAAATACTTGAAATGAAATGTCTTCCCATTCCGGGGAGCGCAAATATTTTCTCAATAACAAAAGAACCCGTTACTATATTTGCAATGGTAGGCCCCAATATGGTAACAACCGGAATGATTGCATTACGAAGAGCATGTTTAGTGATTATTTTGTATTCGGAAAGACCCTTTGCCCGGGCAGTACGGATATAATCCATGCCCATTACCTCCAGGAGGCTGCTCCTCATGAGCCTTGCCATAAAAGACAAAGAATACCCTCCCAGGGCAATAACAGGAAGTATGTAGCTTTTCCAGCCCCCCAGCCCGAAGGTGGGAAGCAAACCCAGTTTCAATGAAAAGAAATACATAAGCAGTGTTGCAATAACGAAAGAAGGTATGGTTACGCCAATTGTAGCAAGGAGCATAGTGGCTATGTCCTGCCACCTTCCGTTCTTCAATGCTGCAATAATACCCAGTGGTATCGATGTAAGCAGCACAAAAATAATTGTGACAGCACCAACCTTTGCCGAGACAGGAAAACCCTTTTGGATAAATTCATTTACAGACATGCCCTCATATTTGAAGGAAGGGCCCAAATCAAGCCGAACCAAGCCCTTCATATAATCAAAAAACTGTTCATACAAGGGCGCATCCAGATTATATTTGGCAATCAAAGCTTTTTCGACTGCCTCAGGGAGCTTGCGATCAGAAGTGAAGGGTCCTCCCGGGATAGCATGCATCAGAATGAAAGTCAGGCCTGCTATCAAAAACAGTGTCAGTATCATTGTAATAATTCTTTTAACAATGTATTTTGCCATTTTGCCCTTCCTTTGCTGAAACATTATTTGCCACATGTGCTTTAATTTGTATATAACTACTACTTATTATTCAACTGTTGCCTTTAAATACCTCCCGAATTTTCAAAAAAACAATAATGCCCTATTCGACATTATTCGACTTTTCGAATAGAACAAGGCCGGTTTCGCCCCGTATGCCCATATAATAAAAACACCACATCAGGCTGTAAATAGCCCTATGGTGTTTTTGTTGCTGTTGCTGTTGCTATTGCTGTTGCTGTTGCTGTTGCTATTGCTGTTGCTGTTGCTGTTGCTGTTGCTATTGCTGTTGCTGTTGCTGTTGCTGTTGCTAT
>CAYURW010000149.1:0-4273 GCA_964447145.1 uncultured Clostridiaceae bacterium | reverse complement strand
CCGGCTCTGACCTTTTCCGGTGGGACTCTTACAATCCCTCCCTCTCCTTTCAGGTAAGCAAAATCCGGCCGTATATCCATTAACTCCCTGATGGATCTTCTTGAGCGTTTTACCGCAGACTCCTGGAAGTATTCCCCGATCCTGTAAAACAGCATTACCGCAACGCCCTCGGGAAATTCCCCTATTGAAAAAGCGCCAATGGTTGCCAGGCTCATCAGGAAATTTTCATCGAATAGCCTTCCTTTGCCTATATTCCTTACTGACTGCAGCAATACTCCGCCGCCAATCAATGTATACGATAGAAAATATAAAGTAAACTCCACCGGTTTGCTGAATTTAAATAATACTCCAATAAGAAATAATGCCGTCCCAATGAAATCCATAGTTGCACTTTTTACCCCATCAAGCTTTGAGACTTTCTTTTCTATTGCTGCAGCACACATTGCACAATTCAAACCTTCAAGGGTTAGTTCCTCATACTGCTTTTTCATAATGCGTCCCCTTCCTTAAAAAGTTTATAGTTTTTCATTTACATGCATCAATCCAACTTCAAACAATTGCTTGACGTGATCATCGTCCAGAGAGTAGTAAACAACTTTCCCTTGTTTTCTGTATTTGACCAATCTTGCCTGTTTCAGGACTCTGAGCTGATGCGATATTGCAGATTGGTTCATGTTAAGCAAGGCTGAAATATCACATACGCACATTTCAGATTCAAATAGTGCACAAAGTATTTTTATTCTGGTGGTATCGCCAAAAACCTTAAACAGCTCCGCAAGGTCATATAGCTTTTCTTCTTCCGGCATCAGCAGCCTGACCTTGTTTACGATCTCTTCATGTATTACCTGGCAGCTGCAATTCTCAATATGATCTCTTTTATCGTCCATTTTACCCCCTGTAATTCATGTGTGAATATATTCTATATGTCCTGTGTTTGGTTCAATATTTGATTCTATAATACTCTAAAGAGTATAACCGTTACTTTCATATGAATATCTGTTCATATATTCTACTGTTATTATATGCCTGAGATTATAGTTTGTCAACCGTCTCTATGTTTCTCTATATAATAGAAAACCCCGGGAATCCCGGGATTTCAAGATTCTATTCAGTTTTTTCACCAAGCATTTTTGCCTTAACCTTAATAAAGTGCTCGGATATTGTATTAAGGCTGTTGCCTTTTACATCCTCCTCCAAAAGGGGGAGAACGGTCAGCACCCTTCCGGAGAATTCTTTTTCTATCATATCCATATACTGCGATTCCACTGCCTTCCTTTTGCCCCAGAATTCATTTCCTTTGCTATACTCTTCAGGAATGATCCTGTTCACTATAACGCCTCCGATTGGAATCCTGTATTTCGCCAAAATTTCAACGGCTTTTTTTGT
The DNA here is from genome assembly GCA_964447145.1 of uncultured Clostridiaceae bacterium. Lineage (GTDB taxonomy): Bacteria > Bacillota > Clostridia > Lutisporales > Lutisporaceae > BRH-c25. The sequence goes on along the minus strand of CAYURW010000149.1, from coordinate 2,887 downwards.
TTCTAATATCGGCAGCTTTTCGGGATTAATTACAAATATAAATTCCATATTGTCACTATCGATCAATATTTCCCTGGCATCTTCAAATTTGGCCTTCCTTTTCTGAAGTATGGATAATACCGGGTCGCGGTCAATAGCCTCCTGTTTTGCCTTATCTCCCGAATGCAGCATCGATACAAGCCCCAGGGCGCTCTTCCTCTTGCTTATAAGGTTATCCATCCAGCCCCCCATAAGCTCGGGAAGCGATAGCAGCCTTAGGGTGTGACCTGTAGGTGCAGTGTCAAATACTATCCTGTCAAACTCATCGCTTTTTTCCTTGACTATTTCAATAAACTTGTCAAAAATAGCTGCCTCTTCGGCCCCCGGAGATACATTTGCAGCATCTATCTGCCTCTGGATCTCCTCCACGATCACAGGGCTTATGCCAGCGGTAAGCTGTGCTTTGATGCGCTCAGAATACTTATTCCTCTCCAACTCAGCATCTATTTCAAGGCCATAAAGATTCTCTTCCAATAATATTATTTCCGGCCCTATAGGTATCCCGTATATATCAGTCAATGAATGGGCAGGGTCCGTTGATACCACAAGGGTTCTGTCCCCGGTTTTTGCACAGCATTTTGAAAACGCAGCTGAGCAGGTGGTCTTTCCTACCCCTCCCTTACCTCCGAAAAAAATGAATTTTTTCCCCTGTCCCATTTAATATTGCCCCCTAACCAAAAAAATCAAATTGTGCCCATTTTTCCTGCCATATTTCATTCCTTCTGATCATTCTTCTTTCCCAGGCTTCAAGATCCTCTGCCAGATACGGCAACAGCTCTATCGTATAGTATGAAGTAGGCAGCGGAAGGCCCAAAAGGTCCCCAAAGCAAAGAAGAATAAAATTATCCTGTGCATCATAGGCTTCCTTTTTTATAAAAGTCGTAGATTTGCTTTTGAAGTCAAAAGCGCCTTTTGCAACTAAGGATAAGTCTTCATAAACCTTCATCAATGCTTTTTTTATGTCCATTGCAATGCCTCCCTATACCTATATATTTTGGGTGCTGCTTCCGGTCTTCTATGCACCAGCTTGTAAGTTCCACTATCGACTTCCCTGTTATCGATCCATTGGGCAAAGGTATTGTCCTGATGGCGCATCAGCATCTGAACAACATGATCGCCAATCATATCGCTCTGGTAAAATCCTTTTAACGAGGGATTCATTTTAGAGATAAATACACATAATAACAGAACATTTGTTATTAACAAAATGACATACTTTTTTTTCACAGCAATAACCACCTCAATTTTTATATATCCCTCAGGGCATAGAAAAAGCCACTGTTAATTTTGTTACTATATTTTGTTACCATATGAGGGAGTTATACCCACTTATACGGTAACAAAAACAGCAGAACAAAGCTGCTGTTTTCTTCAAAATATGGTGGGACCGGCTGGGATCGAACCAGTGACCCCCACGATGTCAACGTGGTACTCTAACCAGCTGAGCTACGGTCCCGCATTACTTTGTTATTATAACATTAATAATATGCATGTTCAATACTATTATTTGCCAGCCCCACCCATTCGCACCGGTATGCGCCGGTCACCGCCGGCCATATACCCGCATCGGTTCTGTATGTCTGCGCCTTTAAGGAAATCCCTATTTTTTCCGTAAAATTTTGAGTTTGGGACTTATAAATGCAATATTTCCGTATCGGTTTGGGGTACTGAGGTCTTTTACTATTCAGCCTTTTCTTCAGTACAGCAGCCTTTATCTTCTTTTTTCAGTTTTATTTTCCTGACTATTTCGGGAACCATTCCCACCAGTTTCTCCAAATTTGTCCTGTCCTTTAAGGGAAGCATTGTAACTGTGTCATCCTTGATAACTATAACGGCGTCGGGAGATATCCTGGCACCTACCCCTATTCCCGTTCCCATTCCGTCGTTTCCTTTTTCATCTTTTCCGCCTCCTCCGCCGCCTCCGCAGCCAAAGGACACCGTTATGATCGGGATCAGGGTTGTTCCCCCAATAATAATAGGCTCCCCAACCACAGTTTCGGTTTTCAGGAATCTCCCAAGATGATTGAATAATGTTTCCAGGCTTTCATTTATCGGTGTTCTGTCTTCCATGATCTATATCCTCCTTTTTTGTTTTAAATTGTCCCGTATATATATCCAATGTAAATATATTATATATACCAATACAAATATTTCACAGGAAAGTTTCAACTATATGTTTCGTGCTAAACATCTTACGTTAAATTAGTCAGCACGAAATCATTTTCCTTGATTTAATTGAACTGCGCATATAGCTCAGTGTTTTTTGGCGAATATACTTTAGCGCGTTCAATATACAAGTTTCATTGAAATTATTATGTATTCTCCCTCTTGAATAATACCTTTCTGACAGGTTTTTTCAATATAGTTCTGACTGTCTGAACAGCAAGGCTCCCCATAATCATTCTTCCCCCGGTACGAAAATCTATATCGATTTCATCCCCGGCAAAATCCGGTGCCAGGTTCAGCCGGGCCCCTGGAATTATGCCCCTTATTGTTTCTATTGCACCGCATACCATTCCGGTAAGAGCAGGATCCTCAAAGCTATAGGTTCCATTCAGGTAAAAATACTTAGGTTTTGCTATGCTCAGCACCTTCTTAATATATGTCATAATCGCGTCCAATAATGCCTTATCGGCTATATCTTTTATACCGGGGCCCCTTCTGCCCTTTTTCCTTTTTCCCTTCTTCTCATGCTTCTTTTCGATCTTGTCTTTTTTCTCCGCAGCCTCCTTGCTTTTCAGTTTGTATATCTCCTTACCAAAAATACAGATGTATGCATCGATATCCTCGCCTTTTATTTCTGCGTTGATTCCGAGAAGATTCCATGCCCATCCCATTGTGAGGACTG
>CAYURW010000148.1:0-4410 GCA_964447145.1 uncultured Clostridiaceae bacterium | reverse complement strand
ACTATATCCCGCAGCTGCACCTGTTGTAATCTTCCTCTGGGGAAGCTTTCCGGGCAGTGTGTCCTCTATCTTTGCTCTGGGATCGGCACTGCCTGTCACCCTCATTGCGCCGTACACGTATGACCTGCCCGAAAGAGGATCCCTTATAGCGCCTCCAAGGCAGGTCGCAGCCCCTCCAAAGGGTTCTATTTCAGTCGGATGGTTGTGGGTTTCATTCTTGAACATTACAAGCCATTCTTCATTTTTCCCGTCTATGTCCGCACTTACTACAATGCTGCTGGCATTGATCTCGTCGGAAACCTCCAAATCATTAAGAAGGCCCTTTTTTCTCATTTCCTTCATTCCCATCACTGCCAGATCCATCAGGTTTATATCCCTTTTCTCTTCGTCGTATACATATTCTCTTGCCTTGAGATATCTTGACAGGGCCTTCTCAATCGCTGCCTTGTATTTTCCCTTTTCTATTTCGATTTTTTCTATAGAGGTGTGAAAGGTTGTATGGCGGCAATGGTCCGACCAATAGGTATCTATCACCCTCAATTCGGTAATGGATGGATCCCTTTTTTCTGTCCTATTGAAGTATTCCCGGCAAAACCTAAGGTCTTCAAAATTCATTGCCAGGCCCAAATCTCCCATAAGGGCCGACAGTTCCCCGTCCCCCATTTGTGTAAAGCCCTTGAGCACTTTCACATCTTCAGGAACCTCATAGGGGAATTCCAGATTCTCGGTTTTTGCATTAGAGGCTTCTCTTGACTCCAGAGGGTTAATGCAATATTTTTTGATCCTGTCAAATTCATCGTCAGTAATTTCCCCCGAAAGTATGATCAGCTTTGCAGTCACTATCCTGGGCCTTTCTTTTTGAGTCAGTATCTGAAGGCATTGGGCAGCAGAATCTGCCCTTTGGTCATATTGCCCGGGAAGGTATTCCATTGCAAAATATCTGTCGTTTTTGTTGATTGTCATATTTTCATCATAGGAATTGTCCACCGTGGGTTCCGAAAAGATAGTGTTTTTTGCTGAATTGTATTCGCTGTCCGTGATTCCCGAAATGTCGTACCGATTAACTATTCTGAGCTTCGTAAGGCCCTTGATCCCCAGGTTTTCTTTTATATCGTTGAAAAGGCCCCTGGCTGAAACGGCATATTCACTTTTCTTTTCAACGTATATTCTTTTTACATCGCCCACTGATTTTCACCTCATTTTAGTATTTCCCGTGTACCGGTAATTAGACGCATGTATACCGGCTATTGAATACATATTTAGAATTTTGTCGTATTGCGTCCTATTTACAACTATATTTTAACATAGTAAAATTATTAAGAATAATTAATATTTTTAATACTGTTAATAAGGGGTGCTTATATATGGATGTAAACTTTGAGCTTTATAAGGTTTTTTATTATGTGTCGAAGTATCTCAGCTTTTCGGAAGCATCTCAGGAGCTTTTCATCTCCCAATCCGCAGTGAGCCAGTCCATTAAGACCCTTGAGGAAAGGCTGAAATGCCAGCTTTTCTTCAGGAACACAAAAAGAGTGAAGCTGACAAAGGAAGGGGAGATAATGTACAGGCACATAGAGCAGGCTTTTAATTATATAAAGTCCGGGGAAAGAGCTCTGGAGGAGATCAATTCCCTGGGGCAGGGGGAAATCAGGATAGGGGCAAGCGATACCATCTGCAAGTATTATCTCCTCCCTTATATAAAAAGCTTCAATGAGTCTTATCCAAATATAAAGATCCATCTGACAAACAGTACCTCTCCCGCGTGTATAGAGCTTCTCAGGAAAGGAAGCGTAGATCTCAGTGTTATCAATATCCCTGAAAAATGCGATTATAAAAATATTACAGTAACAAACACTAAAAGAATCAGGGATGTATTCATCGCAGGCAGCAATTTCAAAGAACTGAAGGGCAGGAAAGTATCCCTGAAGGAACTGGAAAGCTATCCTCTTATAGTGCTGGAGAAAAAAACTACAACAAGGGAATTTTTTGATAATCTGATGGCAAGGCATAATATTTCAAAAAAACCCGAAATTGAACTGGGAAGTGTGGACATACTTATTGAAATGGCCAGAATAGGGCTCGGAATTGCCTTTGTGCCGGATGATTGCATAATCCGGGAGTTCTGTAAGGACGATATATTTGTGCTGGATATAAAAGAGAGGATCCCCGAACGAAATCTGGGGTTCCTCATACATTCCAACATCCCACTGCCTCTGGCAGCATCCAAATTTGTGGAGGTTTTGCTGGGGTAGGGTTTGCTCTTACTCCCACTCAATCGTCGCCGGAGGCTTGGGAGTTATATCATAAACCACCCTGTTTACATTTTCAACTTCATTTACTATCCTTCCGGATATCTTATCCAGCACCTCATAGGGTATCCTTGCCCAGTCCGCCGTCATGGCGTCGGAGCTGACAACGGCCCGTACCGCTACTGTGTGGGAATAAGTCCGCTTGTCACCTTTCACCCCTACGCTTCTGATGCCGGGCAATACGGTAAAATACTGCCATATGCTTCTTTCCAGCCCTGCTTTCTTGACCTCTTCCCTCAATATTGCATCGCTTTCCCTAACAATATGAAGCTTCTCCTTTGTTATCTCCCCAAGCACCCTTATTCCAAGGCCGGGTCCCGGGAAGGGCTGTCTCCACACCAAGCCCTCGGGTATGCCAAGCTCCAGACCGGCAAGCCTTACTTCATCCTTAAAAAGAAGCCTTAAGGGTTCAATGAGCTTAAATTGCATGTCCTCCGGAAGCCCCCCGACATTGTGATGGGACTTAATAACGGCTGCATTTTTTGTTCCGCTTTCGATAACGTCAGGATAAATGGTCCCCTGCACCAGGAAATCGATATCCCCCAGCTTGCGTGCTTCTTCCTCAAATACCCTTATGAATTCCTCGCCTATTACCTTTCTTTTCTGTTCCGGATCCGATACTCCTTCAAGACGTTTCAGGAATCTGTCTTCAGCATTTACCCTTATAAGGTTCATTGAGTATTGCTTCCTGAACACTTCCTCCACCTGATCCGCTTCATTTTTTCTGAGCAGTCCATGGTCGACAAACACACAGGTCAGGCGACTGCCCATTGCCCTATGCACCAATACTGCAGCAACGGAGGAATCGACCCCTCCGCTTAATGCGCATATTGCCTTTTTGCCGTCGGTCTGTTTTTTTATCTGTTCTATACTCTCATCAACGAAGCTTCTCATTGTCCAATTCCCGGAAAGTCCGCATTCCTTGTAAAGAAAGTCTTTCAGTTCCTGTTTTCCCTGTTGGAGGATGGGTACCCCCAGTTCAAAAACCCATGAGGCGCAATCCGGTGCCTTGCCTGTACACGTATCCGCACACGTATTTGCACACGTATCCGAGGGATATCCGGCAAGTATTATTCCTCTGGGGCTCTTCTCTTTTATTTTATCCAGTCCGCAGTCACAGGGTACAACCTCGCAATACACATTGGCTTCCCTTACCCTGCGGGCAATATTCTGAACATTCCTGTCCCCAAAATCCAATATCAGCACTAATTCCTTGTTTGACATTTTTCACTCTCCGTTCAAGGCCCCGCGGTTAGTGGCGGGGTTTGCTCTGTTTATAAGCCCATGATTATGACATAATCCAAAAGCCATTGAACCGCAGCTAATGGCGGGGTTTGCTCTGTTTATAAGCTGTAATTGGGTGCTTCCTTTGTAATATTTACATCATGGGGGTGGCTTTCTCTCAGACCTGCAGCTGTAATTCGCATGAACTGGGTGTTTCTCCTTAGTTGCTCTATGTTGATAGTCCCGCAGTAGCCCATAGCAGACCGTATGCCTCCCACCAACTGGAATATTGTCTCTGACAGAGGTCCTTTGTAAGGCACCCTTCCCTCTACCCCTTCCGGTACAAGTTTTTTTGCATCCTCCTGAAAATACCTGTCTTTGCTTCCGCTAGCCATGGCGCCCAGGGATCCCATCCCTCTATATACTTTAAAGCTTCTGCCCTGATATATCTCCATCTCTCCGGGGCTTTCGGCAGTACCGGCAAAAATACTGCCGAGCATTACTGTGCTTGCTCCTGCGGCTATTGCCTTTACTACGTCCCCGCTATATTTAACCCCTCCGTCCGATATAACCGGTATACCATGTTTGTCGGCTTCCTCGGCGCAGTCATAAACTGCCGTTATCTGAGGCACTCCGACACCTGTTACCACTCTGGTAGTGCAAATAGAACCGGGTCCTATTCCCACCTTTATTGCATCGGCTCCAGCCTCAATAAGCTCCTTTGTTCCTGCCGCAGTGGCCACATTCCCCGCAATTACCTGCAAATCCGGGAAACGGCTCTTTATTTTTCCTACTGCCTCAATAACGCCCTTTGAGTGACCGTGAGCTGTATCGATTACAACAACGTCAACCTGTGCTGATTTTAGGGCTTCGACCC
>CAYURW010000147.1:0-4497 GCA_964447145.1 uncultured Clostridiaceae bacterium | reverse complement strand
TATCTGGTAGGGCAGAACAAGTATAAGGCCTATGAACCCGTGGAAATAGCTGCAAATATAAAAAGAGAAACAAGGGCGGAAATCGAGGAAAACAGAATCTTTCTCCCGGGCATAGAAATTATCCAGAGGCCCATAAGATTTTATGGAGGAAATGAGTTTGCCGGTCACATCATTGGTTATATGGGCAGAATCGGAAGTGAACTGGAGGAGCTTTCAAAACAAGGGTACACACCCCAGGACCTGATTGGAAAATCAGGCATTGAAAACTCCATGGAAAAATATCTAAAGGGCACAAGCGGTTCAAGGCAGATAGAGGTAGATGTTTATGGCACCCTGATCAATACAATAAAGGAAGTTGAACCGGTTCCCGGAGATACAGTTTTTTTGACCATTGATTCAGAACTTCAAAAAATTGCGGAGGATTCTTTGTCGGGGGTCATGGAAGAGATCAGAAAGGGCATAGGTAAAGGCAAACCTTATGCCAATGCAACCTCCGGTGCAGCAGTTGCCATAGATGTAAACAGCGGGAAAATACTTGCCTTGGCCAGCGAGCCAAAATACAATCCCAACCTTTTTGCAGCAGGAATAAGCAATGAGGATTGGAAAATGTTGCAGCCCTCAAGCAAAGACGTATATGCTCCAAAACCTCTTATGAACAATGCGATTTCAGCGACACTCCCTCCGGGTTCCACAATGAAAATGGTAAGTGCTGTAGCGGGATTGGAAAGCGGAGCAATTACTGCCAAAGAAATGATATTTGACAAGGGGCCTTACACCGCAATACCGGGCATATCTCCCTCCTGTTCAATATGGAAGTCCTATGGCGTGGCCCATGGATACCAGAATGTTGTATTGGCGATCAAGAACTCATGCAACTACTTTTTCTTTGAGGTCGGAAGAAGGATGGGGGGAGAGACCTTCGAAAAGTATGCCATGAGATTTGGTTTTGGGGAGAAGAGCGGAATAGAGCTTCCGTCTGAGTATAAAGGCAGCGTGGAAGGCCCTGAGCATAAAAAGGATCAATATAAAAGATACCTGGAAAACTACCTTAAGAACAGCCTGAAGATTAAGGATCAGGGGATATGTGACGAGATAACGGGATATATAGATAACAACCCCGGGGTAAGGCAGATTAGGGAAAGGCTTAAGGAGCTTGGGATCGCAGATGCCAAGGCGATTGAAAGAGTTCAAAGGTATATAAGCGAAAGCAAATATCAGCCGGGGAATGTGCTTAATGCAACAATAGGCCAGGGTCTCAATGATGTTACACCTCTCCAGCTCACAAGTGCGCTTGCAACAATTGTTAACGGAGGGACAAGGTATAGGCCTTACCTGGTAGACAAAGTCATAGGCTATGATGGTACAATGAAGCTGTCCAAACAGCCGGAAGTTGTGGACAAGATAGAGATTTCAAAAGCAAACATCGATGCAATAAAAAAAGGAATGCATGCAGTTACAAATGAGGCAGGAGGGACAGCCAGAAGTGCTTTTACCGGCAGCAAAGTCGAGATTTCCGGCAAGACAGGCACAGCAGAAGCTGGGAAGGGTTATGACAGCCATGCCTGGTTCGTAGCTTTTGCACCCTATGATGAACCGGAAATTGCGGTTGGAGTATTGATTTTCCAGGGAGGTCATGGGAACTACCCCGCTCCGATAGCCAGGGCGATAATAGAAGGTTACCTTGCGGCTGAAGCACCAAATGACAACAGGTTTGAGGATAATGAAATGTTACCCTGATTAGATATGCTTGCTGGGATAGACATACTTTTTTACCCGAAAAAGAAGGATTTATAGTATATATGCAGAAATTTATAACTATCAATTATTAGCTCCGGAGGGTATTTTCATGACCGAAAATGCTGTTATTTTTAAGGGAACAAAAGAGGGACTTTTTATCATACTAAAAGAGGATATGGATATTGATACAATTAAGTCCAACCTGAGCAAAAAAATCAAGCCGTCCAAACGGTTCTTTGAAGGTGCAAAAATTGTGAACTTCAGAGGGAAAACCTTGACCAGGGATGAGTTTGATGAGCTCAAATATACAATGGAGGAAGAATACGGGATGACGGTAGTCGGAAGGTATGACGACAAGGGAATTGATGCAAAAGATATGCCCTTCATTAAGAAGCAGCCCGAGATAACAGAGCAGTTTCCCTCTGAGAACGTTCATACCGGACAGGCCTTGGTTATAAGGGCTACGATCAGGTCAGGCCAGTTGATCCAGTATAACGGAGATATAGTGGTTATAGGGGATGTTAATCCCGGAGCCCACATTAAGGCGGCAGGATCAGTAATAATAATGGGAAATCTCAGGGGTATTGTTCAGGCGGGTGCCAACGGCGATTACAGTTCATTTATAGTTGCACATAAAATGCAGCCTGCACAGCTTAGGATAGGAGATATTATAACAAGATCCCCTGATAGGCTGAGCAGCCCGGACAATCCCGAGGTTGCATCAGTCAATCAGGGAATAATAGTTGTAGAGCCATATATAAAAAACAAGTAAAGACTAATAACAGGTATAATTATTGATGGAGGTATTATAATGGGCGAAGTAATCGTTGTTACATCGGGGAAAGGCGGAGTTGGGAAAACAACTACTGTAGCAAATATAGGAACCGGATTGACACTTAAAGGAAAGAATGTTGTTTTGGTTGATGCGGATATCGGGCTTAGGAACCTGGATGTTGTCATGGGACTCGAAAACAGGATCGTCTATGACCTTGTAGATGTGGTTGAGGGTGTATGCAGGCTTAGGCAGGCACTTATTAAGGACAAAAGATATCCTAATTTGTATTTGCTTCCTGCCGCCCAAACAAAGGACAAGAATGCAGTTAACCCTGAACAGATGCAGAAACTTACCGGGGATCTTGCAGAGGAGTTTGATTATGTTATATTGGATTGCCCTGCAGGTATTGAACAAGGTTTTAAGAATGCCATTGCAGGAGCAAACAAAGCTATCGTGGTCACTACTCCGGAGGTGTCCGCTGTCAGAGATGCAGATAGAATAATAGGTCTTTTGGAGGCAGGAGGGTTGAGGAACCCTATGTTGATCATAAATAGGATAAAGATGGAAATGGTCAAACGGGGAGACATGATGAACATAGATGATATGATAGATATTCTTGCCATTGACTTATTAGGAGCAGTCCCGGACGATGACTTGATTGTTGTTTCCACTAACAAAGGGGAGCCCGTCATAGCATCGGAGCAATCCCTGGCAGGACAAGCCTACAGAAATATTGTAAAAAGGCTTACGGGGGAAGATGTCCCGTTTATGAATCTTGAGTCTGACAGCGGCTTTTTCGCTAAACTGGCAAAGTTTTTCGGATTGAACAAAAAGAATTAAGAAGGGGAGGTGTTAGTTATGGACTTTTTCAAACTGTTCGGCAGGAGCGGAAGCAGTAAAGACATAGCCAAGGAAAGATTAAAATTAGTGCTGATCCATGACAGAGCAAATGTATCTCCCCAATTCCTTGAAATGATAAAGGGAGAATTAATAAAAGTAATATCCGATTATATGGAAATTGATGAAGCAGGCCTGGAAATAAAGCTTACCAGGACCAAAAGAGAAATTGACGATTCTACGGTACCGGCATTGGTCGCAAACATACCCATAAAAAGAATGAAGGATAAGGGGAAATTTTGATACCTAGCAGTTGCGTGTATTGGTGAAAATGCGTTGTGAGACGCATTTTTATTTTGTTTGTACATAAATCCTCCCGGTCATTAATATATATAAACATGCGGGAACTATGGGGGAGAGAGTATGAACAATAACTTTGAAAACATTCCCAGACCAAAATACATCAAGGAATACAAGAAAATCGGCAATATAATAAAATCAAAAAAATACGGAGAAAAAAGCCTTTCAGACAAGCTCCTGGCTCAGTCTTTCATATCACTTGTGACAATTGCAGCTATTCTTCTAATAAACAGGATCAATATAGATTTTACCAGGACCGTTTCCGAAGGAATAAAAGCGGTAATAAACTGGAATATCAATTTTTCAAATGCGCTGGGGACGTTTAAAAACATTGGGAATATTATACCGGAGGCAAAAGAGAACCTGAGGGATGCCGGGACTGGGTTGGAAAGCCCCGGAGATGAGCCGGGCTTTATAATGCCTGTGGATGGGGAGGTAACCTCTGAATACGGTGAAAGAATCCACCCTGTATTCAAGACCATTAGAATGCATAGCGGAATAGATATTGATGCAAAAATTGGTACCCCGATAAGGTCTTCCGCCTCGGGCAAAGTGCTTAAGGTAGGGGAAGATGAGATAAACGGAAAATATGTAAGGGTGAAAAGCGGCAAGTATGAGGCAATTTATGCACATTGCTACAGGATAATTGTTAAAGAGGGACAAAGTGTAAAACAAGGTGATATACTCGGCGAGACAGGGGACACAGGGATCGTCTCCGGACCACATTTGCATTTTGAGATCCAGGAGAACGGTAAACCTGTGAGCCCTATGGAGATTATGATGGGGAA
>CAYURW010000146.1:1448-4580 GCA_964447145.1 uncultured Clostridiaceae bacterium | reverse complement strand
TGAATACTATCATGGAGCTTCAGGAAGGAAGGCTGAGATTTGCCAACTATCCTTCCGAAAGAATGATCAAAAAGGCAAGAAAAAGCAGGGAGTCATGGAAGTACATAAAGGTTCTGGTTGATCTGATCGAGGTTGATACCGGAATGGCTGTTCCTGAATATGCAAGGGAGTGATCAATATTCTTACGGATCTGTACAGGGGTAAAAACCTTCGTCGCTATAGAGGCAGAAGGTTTCCAAAAATTTTGACCTCAGAGCTGAACAAAAGATTGAGCCTGATTAATCAAAAATCACATTCCCAGAATATAGGGACCAGCATAAAGCTGCTTCTGAGATTGGTATTTCTCGGCCTGCTGTATTTTCTGTTTGCATACAAAACCTTTTTTGGCCTATGGTACCATAAGGTTTTGTGCATATTTTCAACATTAATTTTTGTATACTTGTGCAATGAGCTGTATTTTGAGGTATGGGAGAAGCAAATAAAGAGGGATATGCCCAACACCTTAAAAAAGCTCACCCATTATTACAGCCATTATAAGGGGAATATAATTCCTGCCCTGGAGGACACCATATGCAGGTGCCCTAAGAAAAATAAGATATATATGCAAAAAATAAAGGATGCGTTGCTGACGCCGGATTATGAAAGACAGATAGAAGAAATAGAACATAAAATGCCGACTATTTGGTTCAAAATGCTATGCCGTCTCATTTTGTTCGCAAAGGAAAACGGAGGCGCAGTTCAGGGGAATGGCAGAGAGGCATCCGGAGAAGATATGATCCTCAACAATCTGAAAAGGCTGACCAATATTGTGACACTCCTCAATATTGAACAGGGGTACAATGATGCTGAGTTGTTGGGAATGCAGTTTTTCGTTTTCTTTTCACCCTTCTTCGTGATACCTGTGACCAAGTGGTATAATGCCAGCCTGCTTCTGGATATCAATACACAGGATATTTACAGAAGTGTAGAAGCCCAGGGCCTTACGGCAATAATGCTGCTTGTAAGCGGGCTTGGGGCAGTTTTTATACATTGGATGAGAAAGCTGCAAAATTAGTATAAATCAACCGCTGGGAGGTAATACATATTTTTTACTATATAATAGTTCAAATACTTGCATTGGCTTTGCTGTTGCCGGTGATTTTTGGATCTGCCTTCTTATACTTCAGGTACCTGAAAATGAAAAAGCTTTATAGCGCCGAGTATGCCAAAAAAAATGTTTTCAGGAGCATTGCAAAGCTGCTTCCTACTATGCCCTCCAATAAAAGCAAAAGGTATAAGAATGCCGAAAGACTTATAATTAACGCAGGTCTGGGAATTTCAGCGGTTGACTTCTATTTGAAAAAAACTCTGCTTTTTGTTATTGGGCTTGTGTTTGCCGTCAGTATACAAACTACAAATATTTTTTATCTCTACAACAGTATCATAAGCGACCCGAACACAGATAAAACACTGATAGATATTGCTGCTGAACCGGGAGCAGATGTCATCAGTCTTGAAAAGGAAATATTCAAATATGTTGACAGTATTCTGGCAAAAGAAAAGGTCACTTTGAAGGAACTGAGAAATGCAGCAAATTCCCAAATGTATATAGAATATTTAGAATCCCGCATAGGGGGCAAATGGGCTGATATAGGGGAGGACAGCAGGGTAATTGCGGAAAGGATGTTTAAGAAGCTCAAAAGGATAAGGGCAATTGAAGGCAATTGCCTTAGATATGCCGCAGCACTGGGGCTGGCATTATTGATGTACTTCATACCGGAAATTGCAGGATATATAAAGCTGATACTAATAGAGGACAAAAGGGATTGGGAGATACTGAACTTTATTTATGTCTTCTCAATGTTTGGAAGAATGCCCCCCTACAGCATAAAAAACGTACTGGCAAATACCCTGGTTGTTGCAGATATCTATAAGCCTGTAATCACCGAAGCACTGAACGGGATCAAGAATGGGAAAGGGGAGGATACCTTCGGAAGCTTGCTGCAAAAAGTAGAGAACCAGGACCTTTATGAGCTTTTGGAGTCAATGAGACTTTCTATGAGCACAGGGCTACTCAATATGGTGGACAGTATTGACGAAATGGCCGCAAATCAGCTTAAATGGCTGGAAATTAAAAGTATGAAAAGGAGGAAAACGAAGCAGATAATAGCTATGGTTCCGGTCGTATTAATAATGCTCATAGCTATGATATATTTTTCATACAGTCTGTCAACGCTTTCCAATCCTATGAGTTATATAAATCAGTAAATGAAAGGGAGTATGGATAATGGAAAAATTCTGGGCCGTAATATTGATTTTTGTGGTGGTTGCAGCAGCCGGGCTCATTTATGTCAATCAAGTGTACATCCCCCAAAAGGATACTCAAATGGCAATGGCAGAAACCGCAAATCAAACACTTACTGCTGTTAAGGCAGAAATGGACAATAATGAGATCCCTATAGTCGTTAACTCAAACAATGTAGTGCAAACCGTCATGTTTTATTGCAAGTCCGGAAATACAGTAAATGTAACTGTTGATGGAAAGGGTTATCTTGAAAATGCCGATGGCATTGAAGGGCAGGTCGAATCATCCCGGTATTATACAAAAACAACAAAAAGAGTAAATGGTGTAATAACGGAAATTAAATTTACAAAAGCTTGATATGACACAGGGCGCAAGGCTTAAGCCCTTTAGCTGCGAGGAGGGTTATTTTTGGAGAAGTTCTGGGCATCACTTATCGTTATACCCGTATTCATGTGGTATTCATTCCATGCTGTTCTGGACAGGGACTTTAAGATAAGGCAGCAGACAGTGGAAAACATTGTTTATCAATACACCCAGATAGCCGCAAAAAAAGGCGCTTTGTTTAACTCTGTCTATAATGAGATGGAAGATCGCCTCCGAAGATTCGGAGAATTTGATATTGCAGTGACTGCAGAAAAATTCTCCGGAATGGAGGACATCCCTGAGATAATTTCCGGGAGTGAAGTAATAGGAAGGGATTTGCGCAGGGAGGGGTATGATATAATAAATATTTATGCGGAGAGTCATAATGAACATCCATTGGGGAGATTGTATGAGATTACCCCTTTTGGGACAAGGTCCGGAGCAAAAGCGGATACCAGATATTTTGGCAGGGCATCAGTATATAT
>CAYURW010000146.1:0-1348 GCA_964447145.1 uncultured Clostridiaceae bacterium | reverse complement strand
CAAGGTCCGGAGCAAAAGCGGATACCAGATATTTTGGCAGGGCATCAGTATATATCCAATAGCAGTATACTCAGAAGTGGTATATCCAATAGCAGTATACTCAGAAGTGGTATATCCAATAGCAGTATACTTAATAACAGTACATCTATATAAAGAGAAATTCCTGTAACCCGGAGGGCTATAACTCCTATTTTGCAATGAGCAGCGGGAAGTGATGTTATGAAATCCTTTCTTTGGAGTCTTATTTTCTTGTTTTGTACCTGGAGCCTGTTTTTTATAGGCAAGGGAGTGGACAATCTGGACATAATGGCGGAAAGGTACAAAAGGGCTTTGGATGCGGGAGCCAATGCAGCTTCCGGATACAGGGCATACAATACCGGGAAAATGATCTATGACAGGGGTATTGGGTATGGTATAGGGCTTGAAGATAGCAATAATGTGCCTATGGACAGAGATGAGGCTGTCAAATGGTTCTACAGATTGTTTTTCAGGAACCTGAACATATATGATCCGAATAAACAGAAGGAGCTTAAACAGTATATGCCAATGAAAGCATTGATACTCTATGACAGGCTTATGATTGCAGATATTGATGATAATTGGAATTCCTATGACCCCTCAGGAGAAAAGGAGTATTTGGTCGGATACAGAGGGAGAAGCTACAAACTGACATTGTCAGATCAGGTTTATGATACGGAGAGCAAAATATGGACAAGGGCCGGTGATATCGGCTTGGATACAGAAGAGAGAAAGGCACTTCTTACCAGGTACATTACAGAAGAACTTGATAGTTTCCTGGATAGTAGAATAAACAAGGAAAGCGACAATCACTACAAAATTGTATTTTCCCTGAATGATATCACAGACGAAAAGCTGAGCGGCATTAACGGAGTCAATTTCCTGGTTTTTTGCGAGGGGATCCCTATACCCTCATTGAATCCCTTTCAAAGAGATAGGTTTTTTGCTTATGGTATCGGAGGAAGCGAAATTATTAGATAAAAGAAGCCCCGGATCAAAACATATCCGGAGCCAGGTCTATGCCCTCAATTGAGTAATTGAATTCCCCCATAGGAGTTTTTACTTTGACAATGTCTCTGATCTTTTTCAGCAGGAAGGCCCTCCCCATGGGAGACAGGTACGATGCGCTGTCTACATTAAGGTCCACCTCTCCCATAAAGGGGGATACTATTTGCATTTCTTCGATTTCATTTGTATGCCGGTCCTTTATCCTTATCGTGCTGCCTATTATTGCAAAAGGACAATCATCTGAAGTCTTGCTGTCTACAGTAACTTCCTTGTAGATGATATTCTCGATCCTAGTGATATAAGAGTCCATGAGCTCCTGAAA
>CAYURW010000145.1:0-4947 GCA_964447145.1 uncultured Clostridiaceae bacterium | reverse complement strand
ATTACAGTAAACCATAAAAAGTTTCTTGGTTACGATAAGGATGAGGAAGGAAATTACAATAAGCTGGCAAAGCCAAATATAGACACGGGAATGGGACTGGAGAGAATGGCTGCGATTATGCAGGGGGTTGACAATATATTTGAGGTGGACACAATAAAGTATATATTGGACAGCATTTGCAGTCTTACCGGGGTGGATTACGGTACTAATGGGAAGAAGGATGTTTCAATCAGAGTAATTACTGACCATATAAGAGGGGTTACCTTCATGATATCCGACGGTATACTTCCAAGTAATGAAGGCAGAGGTTATGTTCTTCGAAGGCTTCTCCGCAGGGCTGCAAGACATGGAAGACTACTGGGACTGACTGAACCCTTCCTAAGCAGTATAGCAACGAAGGTTATTGAAGTTAGCGGAGATGCTTACAGCGAATTGAGGGAAAAGAAGGACTATATACTAAATATAATTGATGTTGAAGAAAACAGATTCTATGAAACCTTAGACCAGGGACTTTCAATTCTTCAGGAATATGTTGACGAATTGAAATTAACAAATGCTGATATACTGTCAGGGGAGAAGGCCTTCAGACTTTATGACACCTATGGTTTTCCCCTGGATATGACCAAGGATATTCTTGAAGAGCAGGGGCTTTCAGTTGATGAGGATACCTTCCAAAAAGAGATGCAGAGCCAGCGGGAAAGAGCGAGGGCAGCAAGGGCAGACAGCAGTGCAGAAAGCTGGAAGGAAGACATATATGCAAAAATTGATTGGAGCATAAAGACAAGGTTTGTCGGTTATGGGAGCTTTTCTTCAAAAGCGATGGTTAAGGCAATAGTGAGGGAAAATGAACTATACGACACTGCCAATGAAGGGGATGAAGTGAGTATAATTCTTGATGATACCCCATTCTATGCAGAAAGCGGCGGACAGACTGCTGATACCGGGAGAATAACCGGAGAAGGCTTTGAATTAGAAGTAAAGGATTGCAGGAAGGTCGCCGGAGAAAGATTTGCTCATATAGGCACGATTATAAGCGGCGAAATTAAAGTCGGAGATAACTGCATTGCAACAATTGATTCCAAGAGGAGAATGGCTACTGCCAGGAACCACTCGACCACTCATTTACTACATAAGGCATTGAGAAAGTATCTTGGGACACATGTAGAGCAGGCAGGATCTTATGTTACGCCGGAGCGTTTAAGATTTGACTTTACTCATTTCAAGGCAATGACAAAAGATGAACTGGATAAGATAGAAAAGGAAGTTAATGAAGCGATTTTGGCAAGCTATGAGGTAACTGTTCAGGAAATCTCTATAGATGAAGCAAAAAAGCTCGGAGCCATAGCGCTTTTTGGGGAAAAATATGGGGATGTTGTAAGGGTTGTTAAAATGGGTGACTATTCTATTGAGTTGTGCGGAGGAACACACTTGAATACTACAAGCCAGGCCGGTTTCTTTAAGATAATAAGTGAAGGAGGCATAGCTGCCGGAGTCAGAAGGATCGAGGCGGCTACAGGGGAAAAGGCTTATGAATTCATAAAGGAAGAAGAAAAGCTAATGAACGAACTGTGCGAAAAACTAAAGGCTCATCCAGGTGAATGTGTCAAGAAAATGGATACTATATTGAAGCAGCTTAAGGATGCAGAAAAAGGAGTATCTGTACTGAAGTCAAAAATAGCAGTGGGAATGCTGGATGAGTTGGTGGACGGGGCGCAGGAGGAAAAGGGCATAAAGTACCTTGTAACAAAGCTTGACGATATGAGCATTGACAGCCTGAGAGAAATGGGAGATAAGCTGAGAGATAAGATAGGAACCTCCTTTGTGATGCTTGCCTCCTTTGATGGGGAAAAGACAGTGCTGGTGGCAATGGCTTCAAAGGATGCTGTATCCAAGGGTGTTCACTCCGGTAATGTTATTAAGGAAGCCACAAAGATTGCGGGAGGAAGTGGAGGCGGAAGACCTGATATGGCACAGGGGGGCATCAAGGATGCAGATAAAGTCAAAGCTGCATTGGATGCAGTTCCTGGGATATTGAAGGATATGATATAGTAAAAACATATATACAAAACCGGCATAGGGAAGTACATTCTTCCCTATGCCGGTTTTGTATTGTAACTGCCAATTATCTATCTTATCTCTGTGCTTCAAATTGTCTCAGGAGCTTTACAAACAGTTCCGGGACCATAGCCATTTTTTCCGGAGTCTCTACGAAAGAAATCCTGAATTGTGTACTGCCCGGGTTTTTCTCACCTTTTTTGATGTTATAGAATCCCTTCATTGGAGCTACCAATAGAGTTGTTTTAACTCCGTCCAGGTTGACGAATCCTTCTCCCGCACAGTACAAAACAAAGTCAATTGCATCAAATCCGGGTTTTACTATATTTCTAACATCAATTACCGAGTATATGGATGCATCGGGACTTGAAACTATAAGACCCGGCTCCTGCTCTCTTAAACCGTTATACACATTAAGTATCAGTTCTTTATAATACCCGCGAATGCTCTTGAACCATGCGGTTAATTGTTCCTTGCTTTCATGTGCCAAGGCACCGAATATATACTGCCCGATTGCATTGGCGCAAAGATTTGCAGTATACTCAGCTACCGAACGGTTATTGTATTCGGGACTGTCTGTAATCATAGCGCCTATCCTCAGTCCGCAGGCATTCCAAACCTTTGAAGCAGTCTCAATGCTGATTCTTCTGCCTTCGATGCCGGGTACGTCTGCATCGGTTATTCCCCAGATACTTACCAACTGGCTTGCTTCATCATAGAAGAGTTCGCGGTATGCTTCATCACTTGCAAACCAAATATTGTATTTCACGCACAGCGCGGCAAGTCCCTTAAGTGTATCGTAATCATAGAACTGACCTGTCGGATTGTCATAAGGAATTACAAGAAGTGCTCCGGGGTTATGTTTTTTAATAGCCTCTTCAATTTCATTAAGCTTTGGCAGACTGAATTTCCCGTTTTCGTTCATTTTGCGTGTTACAGTTACTATTTTTCTGCCCACTCTTTCTGCAAATGAAATATAGTTGGTATAGGCAGGATCTATTACCATAAGTGGCTTTTCATCTGTACCGGCAGGTCCGCAAACACCCATTAGCAACAATTCCATAGCAGAAGAACCACCGTCGGTCACTTGAACGAACAACTTGCTTGTGTCGAATCCTTCACAATTAAGTATGTTCTTAAAAGCATCCTGACACTCAATAGTGCCGGCAGTGCCGGTATATCTTATTACTCCCTTTGCAAAGGGACTTTCGGGAGCACCAAGGGCAAACAGCCTTTTTTGCATTGCCGGATTTGTGGGAAGCGAAACATTGCCGATACCTACATTAATAACTGCATCAGGTTTTACTTTGCGCTCATCATATTTCATTTGTGCCAGTCGGACATCCGATGGCGTCCTCGATTGAAAGTGAGCGGATAGTACTGGTTTACTCATAATTTAAACACCCTTTCAAATTAATAATTATTGCTATTAGGTAATTATTCATGTTCTATTATATTTTGTATTTGTTACTATTGTAACATTAGTCAATAATTATTTCACTTCTTTTTGTTAAATTATAAAACTGATTTTCTTTATTAATAAAATCCATCTATTAGGGAAAAATATCGCATAATGCTGTTTGCAACAGAGAAACATAATAAAAGTTGTAAAATATTATGATGAGGTGACAGAATGAAAGCTGTAATAATGGCCGGAGGGGAAGGCACCAGATTAAGGCCTATTACCTGCGGCATACCAAAACCGATGGTGCCTGTGCTTAATAAACCGGTGATGGAATACACTATCGAGCTCTTAAAAAGACACAATATTAAAGATATTGCAGCGACATTAGCATATTTTCCTGCAGTAATCACAGATTACTTCGGGGATGGGGGAGACTTCGGGGTAAGGCTTAAATATTATATTGAACATACTCCTCTTGGTACCGGAGGAAGCATAAAGAATGCTGAAGATTTTTTTAGCGATACTTTTATCATTATCAGTGGTGATGGGCTTACTGATATGGATTTGGCAAAAGCTACAGAATTTCACAAATCAAAAAGGTCAAAGGCGACTCTGGTACTAAAGAAGGTATCCATACCCCTGGAGTATGGGATCGTAATTGTCGATGAAGACGGCAGAATAAAAAGCTTTTTGGAAAAGCCAAGCTGGGGAGAAGTATTCAGCGATACCATAAATACAGGAATTTATATTCTTGAGCCTGAAGTGCTGGATTATTACAAAAAAGGTGATTGTTTTGATTTCAGCAAGGATTTGTTTCCAAAGCTCCTAAGGGATAATATTCCAATGTATGGTTACATTTCCGGGGACTATTGGAATGATATAGGGGATCTTAGGGTATACAGGGATGTTAACTTTGACATATTGACGGGTAAGGTGAGGACAGATATAAAATACAGGAAATTCGGAGACGGGGTGTGGATAGGTGAAAACTCTGAAGTTCCTGAAAGCTGCACGTTCAAAGCGCCGGTACTTATTGGGAACAATTGCAGAATAAAAAGCAGAGCAATGATTGAAGCTTCAATAATTGATGATAACGTGGAAGTCGGAGAAGTAACATCAATAAAGAAAAGTATAATCTGGAAGCACTCAAAAATAGGCCGGAACGTTCAATGCAGGGGGGCTGTACTGTGCGGCGGGGTAACAGTCAAAAGCGGAGTAAATATTTTTGAGAATACGGTTATAGGCAATAACACTACCCTGGAAGCCGGGGTAACAATAAAACCTGATATAAAGGTTTGGCCGGAAAAAGTTGTTGAAGCTGATGCTGTTGTTGCGCAGAACCTTGTCTGGGGCACAAAGGTATCAAAAACATTGTGTGTAAAACGGAAATAGGGGCTGCTTATATGGCAGATGGCTATGCAAGAATCAACGGGATGGGATGTTGTATAGCAACAACTGGTCCTGGGATTACCAATACTATTACAGGA
>CAYURW010000144.1:4617-4949 GCA_964447145.1 uncultured Clostridiaceae bacterium | reverse complement strand
GCCAATAACCCACGGACATATTATAACAGTCGTTGCTACACCCAAGAAAGAGTTGACAAAAGAGCAGGCAATTCAAGCATTTAACAGCCATCCAAGAATAAGAGTAGTAAAAATAGCAGACGGGTTCAACTCCAATACCGCAATGTTCAGGTATGCAAGAGACCTTGGAAATCCTAGGGGTGACATGTATGAAATAGCTGTGTTTGAAGAAACTATAGGCTTCAGCGGCAAAAATATTATGTTTGCAATCAACATACCACAAGAGTCAGTAGTCATACCGGAAACGATGGATGCAATAAGAGCCTCCCTTGAGATGCAAAAGACAAGAGGCG
>CAYURW010000144.1:0-4607 GCA_964447145.1 uncultured Clostridiaceae bacterium | reverse complement strand
AGTATGATAAACGGAATAAATACACTAGACGATTTTGAATTTAAGGGTAAAACCGTTATCTGCCGCTTTGACATGAACTCACCCCTTGATCCAAGCACAAAAAAACTAAGAGACATAACACGCATAAAAAGCAGTCTGCTCACAATCAAAGAGCTATCACAAAAAGGTGCTAAAATAGTAATACTAACTCACCAAGGCGGAGACCTTGAATACCATAACTATGGTTCAACAAGACCTCATGCCCAAATGCTCTCTAAACTACTGGATATAGAAGTTAAATACATAGATGATGTGTGCGGTCCTTATGCACAGAAAAACATAAAAATCCTAAAAGATGGGCAAATATTGATGCTTGAAAATGTAAGATACCTGGCAGAAGAATTGACCCTTTTTGAAAAAAGACTAAACCTTGCACCACAAGAACAAACCAAAACACTTTTAGTGAGAAAGCTTGCACCTCTCGCAGATTATTATGTGTGTGATGCATTTGCAGCATCACACAGATCCCAGCCAAGCCTCGTAGGCATGCAAGAAGTGCTGCCATCTGCGATGGGAAGATTATTTGAAAAAGAAATCTCTGCACTAAACCGCATATTACAAAACCCGCAAAGGCCGTGTGTATATGTCTTGGGCGGGGCTAAAATTGAGGACGCATTTTTAATCATGTCATCGGCACTAAAAAAAGGTTCAGCAGACATGATAATCGCAACAGGCCTTGTGGCAAATGTCATATGCCTTGCAAAAGGCATATCCTTGGGTATACCCTCAGAAGAACTGATAAAGAAAAAAAATCTTACGCTATATATACAGAAATCAAAAGAAATATTGGAAGATCATAAAGATAAAATAATTTTGCCTGACGATTTTGCATTTTCATATAACGGTTCAAGAAAAGAAGTGCCCGTATCACAGCTGCCATCGAAACATCTTTTATCAGATATAGGAAGTTTAAGCATAGATAAATTCAGGGAAATAATCAAAGAATCAAAGACTGTCTTCTTTAATGGCCCTGCAGGTGTATTTGAAAAACCAGATACAGAACACGGCACAAAACTTCTTTTAAATACAATAGCTAAAAGCGATACTTTTTCAGTAATAGGCGGTGGCGACAGTATAGCTGCAATTAACAAATACAACCTGTTAGATAGGTTCTCATATATCAGCACAGGTGGAGGTGCTCTCATTCGGTATATAAGTGGCGAGGATCTGCCTGTAGTGATGGCTTTAAAAAAATCGGCAGTAATATTTAAGTAATGGTAGTATCTGTTAATTAAATTGAGCTATTTTTAGACATTGAAGAAAAGTAAAGTTGAATGATAATCGAAGCAATAAAGTTAGAAAGCGGAAAAACATTTTTTAATCGAGATAGTTTTGTATCAGTTGAATTCAGCCTCTATCCATTATCAATAAGCCGCAATTTTCTTTAGGAATTTAATAACCAACCATTCAATTGTCAATACTAATAATGCAGCATAAATAAGGCAACGTTAGGAAGCAACCCAACGCTTGCTGCAACTTACACAGTGAATCGGCAAGTCTATAGATTTGCCGATTTTCTAATTCACCGGTAAACCTCTGGCAGATAAACCCCGGAAGTTTGAGGGCGGAGCCCTCAATAACAGCTTCAAGCTACAAGCCGGTCTCCAAGTATATCTTAATCTGGCTGTATACCAGACAACAGTCACAAACCAGTTGTGTCCATTTCTTTTGTATCTGCATAACCGACAGATACACGACCTTTCGTATGGAGTCATCGTTTGGGAAAACGGCTTTTGCTTTCGTAAACTTGCGCACCATTCTGTGATTGGACTGCCGAATATGTCTAAAAAGTAAACCTTTTGTATAAATTATAACAAGAATGTATAAATCACAAATAATTGTCTGTTCATCATGCCTAGCATCTGAGGTTTTTTATAATATTACCTGACACATAAGATTCCAAATCTACAAATCTGATAGTTGCAAGAAGTTAACTATCCATACATTTGAAGGCCCCGTACAAATAAATAGCCTATAAGATATACTACTAAATAACAAAAATTTATCCAAACCCCCAACATCAATAGCCTTGATTCAAATTTGTTGCTATAAAGGACAATGCTTATAGCAGGTAATATAAATGAGTATTTTAAATAGAAGCTAAATGGATCAAATACTGCACGCCTTATAGATGCGTCTTTTATAATAAAATGTCCATAAATAAACTATGATTAACACCATCTAATTAGCAAATCCAAATGTTAAAGATATATTGGATTAAATTCTTTTATCCATGCATAACTCCTTTCTGCTTAACACTTAGCAATTCATGTAGTCATTTATCGTTCTTTAATATGAAACTGGATTAGCATTTTTCATATGTTCAATCGTTACAATTCCTATATCAATTTGCATCTGGTATCCCATTGGCCAGACTATCTGAAAACCCATTACTGTCTGAAACTAAACACAATACATACGCCGGAAAAGCAGGGAATGATGTTGTAAAAAATCATTGTGAAAAAGCGCCAGACTGCTTGATATTACTGGATTTCAGGTCACATTTATGGTAAAATTATAGTAGTAAGAATAGGCGGTGATCTGATGAAATATATTACTGGGGAAGATAGAAATCAAATTGTATTTCTACCCGATTGCATTGAAGATTATGTAAGCGGGGATAATCCTGTCCGGGTAATCGATGCTTTTGTTAATCAATTGGATATGAACGGGCTTGAATTTAGAAGGGCAGAACCTAATGATACCGGCAGGCCATCTTATGATCCACGTGATTTACTTAAACTGTACATATACGGATACTTTAACAAAATTCGCTCCAGCCGGAAGTTAATGCAAGAATGCTCAAGAAACCTGGATATAATGTACCTTATCGGAAAACTTACCCCGGATTTTCGAACAATTGCAGACTTCCGCAAAGATAACCCCAAAGCGCTGAAAAAAGTTTTCAAAGAATTTGTAAAGGTTTGCTTGAAATTAAATTTATATCAAAGAGAGCTGATTTCCATTGACGGTTCGAAGTTCCGTGCCCAAAACAGCAAGAGCAATTGTTACAACCGGGAGGTTCTGGAGAAAAAGCTTTTGAATATAGAGAATCATATTAATGGTTATTTGGGCTATTTGGACAAAGGGGACAGAGAGGAAGTCACGGGGGAAGAGCCGGATGTCGAAAAGGTTAATGAAGCTATACGGGAACTGACGGAAAGGAAGAATAAATACGCCGGTTATTTGAATGAGCTTGAAAGAAGCGGGGAGAAACAGATTTTAACAACGGATCCTGATGCAAGGAGGATGCACAGCAAAGACGGTTTCCATTGCAGCTATAATGCACAGACGGCAGTTGACGGCGGCAGCCATCTTATTGCAGGATATAGTGTGGACAGTAAGATTGATATGGGACACTTGCGGGAAGTTTCGGATGAGGCAAAGGAACTGCTTGAAGTGGAATCTATTGAAGTGCTGGCTGATAAGGGTTATGACAGCAACAATGATATTCTATCCTGCCTTATGAATGGGACCATTGCAAACGTCGGAATAAAAGAGGAAAAGGATGAACGCATTTTTACAATCGAGTATATTGAAAAAGACATTGATGAAGATACCCGCAAATCCACAAAGCCGGAAGATATCCAGGCTTGTCTGCATGCAGGCATTTTGCCGGAATGTTATGAAGGAACATCAGTAAGCGTGGAATTTCAAAAAGATGATAATGGAGTATTAAGCTGCTTCACTTTGAATGATGACGGGACCGTCACATGCCCAATGGGAAATAAGCTTTTTGCAATAAGGCGAAAAGGAACCCAGACATATTATTCAAGCAAGGCGGCTTGCCGGTTCTGTACCAATAAGTGTACGCAATCAAAATTCAAGGTTGTCTCTTTCGGTTCCAATGCAAAGTATGTCCCGGTAAGAATGAATCAGTGCAAGAATCGCCAACTTCCTCTTATGCCAAAGGGCGTGAAGCTTCCGAACAATTTTAAGAAAAAGAGCAGCAAAAAAGTCCTTATCCGTATGAAGCATATAGATGAAATGGCAACAACGAGAATGAGCCTTTCGGAACACCCATTCGGTACAGTAAAATGGTATAACTTTGCACACTATGTTTTATGCCGTGGAAAAGAAAAAGTCACAGCGGAGCTGGGGCTTTGCTTCCTTGCTTATAATCTGCGAAGAGCAATCAATATGGTAGGAATTAAGAAATTAATTGCAGTGATGTAACAGGTTCTTTAACCTGTTCTTCATTCCATTTTTAAAAACAATACTTCTTCCCCTTTAGCAATATTGTTTTCCTTTCAACAGCACTGTTTTTTCCTTCAAAAAATCAAAAGGAACCCTTGAAAATCAAGGGTTCTCGGACAGTCTATGGCCAGACTGTCTGAAAACCCATTACTGTCCGAAACTAAACACAATACATACGCCGGAAAAGCAGGGAATGATGTTGTAAAAAATCATTGTGAAAAAGCGCCAGACTGCTTGATATTACTGGATTTCAGGTCACATTTATGGTAAAATTATAGTAGTAAGAATAGGCGGTGATCTGATGAAATATATTACTGGGGAAGATAGAAATCAAATTGTATTTCTACCCGATTGCATTGAAGATTATGTAA
>CAYURW010000143.1:2996-5013 GCA_964447145.1 uncultured Clostridiaceae bacterium | reverse complement strand
CATTGTGAAAACAGCTGCATACTTTGGTCTTTACTCGTATATCACCAATTCCTTACTCCCAAGCCTATCCCTGTTGACATTTTCTGCCTCACTTAAGGGGATTGCCACTGTGTCCGGATTGCCATCGCTTATATATCTCTTTTCCGGCTTTTTTTCAAAATACTGAAACCAGTCATATATCCCTACTCCGTCAGTTTTCATTTCGCTGGCTCTAACTCTCGAAAGCCTTTCGGGGTCAAATTTTAAATTAACCGGCGACGGCGCAGGGTTGCTTCCTACCTTAAGCACCGCCCTGTGGTTGTATTCTGTCCCATCATATTCACCCCGGACCGCATACTTGTAATTATCTCCCTTCGGCCCTATTCCAAAAGGAAGGGCCAGGGCATATATATCATATTCCGGCAGGTATTCACGGGTACTCACAACATTTTTTGCCAGCGCTTTCTGTACATCCTGGATGCTGAGTCCCCCCAAATTTTCATGGGTATAGGAGTGATTGCCTATGTCATAACCATTCTGTATAAGGAATTCATACTTTTCCTTTATCAACTCCTTTTGCCTGAATGGAATGGGATAATATACAAAAAAAGTCCCCCCGCTGCCAAAATCCGGATGCTCCTTCTTAAATTCTTCCATTATTCCAACTGCACAATTGGGATCAATTTTCTTATCTCCGCCTTCTTCCAAGATATTAAAATTGTTCCTCAAGCCGTCATCGAAGGTAAGTACAAAGGGAGTATATCCTGCCTGTACCTTTATATTATTTTCAATATAGTCTTTAAGGCTGATCAGCCTGTATCCATTGTCATAAAGTGTATTCAAATCCTTCTTGAAGTTTTCCGCAGTTCTTACCCACTCAGCTTCTTTTTCGCCTATACCATGATACATAAGTATCATCACCTGGCCGTTTTCATTGGCTTTTATTTTTTTTAGATCGACTTCCGTGGTCTTCTCCTCACTTCCGTTTTGCAACGGTTCACCTGCTTCTGATCCGCCTTTCCCTTCCCCGCTTGTTCCGGAGCCGCTTCCTATATCCGGGCCGTTGCCCGATTCAACAGGTGACTCATGACCTATCTTTTGATCCGGTGCCGCTTTTTCATATGCACTTGCTGCGCATGCCGCCAAACTTGCTACAAAAACAAAAATGCAAAGTAATGCGATTAACTGCTTCAAACCTTTCATAATGCGCCCCTTTCAATGCTATTAATTCATTATAGCAGATATTACAATTCTATTCGACATCATCAGCTATATATACCTTGCAAGTTTTAACTGTAATTTGTTCCATGGAAAATCTTTCATTATTCTTTTGTCATGCTGCAAAATAAATCCGTTTCAGCAATGCTTAAACAAATTTTATATAAAACTATAATTATATGCAATAGATTATTAAATTATTCATAAAAACATAATGTTCTAACATATTTTTTCTGAAAAAGGTTAAATTAATTATGCAGGATTCAGATAAAGGAGGGTTCGCAATGGCTGCAGGAAGTGGACGATATAACAAAGGCCATGAAGTTCCATCGGCTCACAAGGCTCTTGATAATATGAAATATGAAATTGCTTCAGAATTAAATTTGCCTGTACACCAAGGTTCCGAAGATTACTGGGGAAATCTTTCCTCAAGGGACTGCGGAAGGGTCGGAGGAAGCATGGTTAAAAAATTGGTCTCCATGGCGGAGCAGCAGCTTGAAGGTAAATAATCAGAACAAAAATCAGATTGAAATATATCTGATTTTTGTTTTTGCCTATGTGAAAATAACTATGCTATAATTAATCAGGCATATCAAAAGACATATATTTTTTGGGGGATGACTTCATGATGTTTGAGAGCGAAAATCTTACAGAAAAAAAACTTGTGATATTGTATTTCATGGATAAAATGGAAATGCCCCTAACCAAGACTCAAATTACAAATGCCGTACTAGAAAATAACCTGATGGACTTTTTCACCTTTCAGCATTGCATTTCGGAGCTGGAGGGCTCTGATATGGTAAAACAAATGACCCACCAG
>CAYURW010000143.1:0-2986 GCA_964447145.1 uncultured Clostridiaceae bacterium | reverse complement strand
AAGCCGTGGTTTATTCCACGAAGCGAAAACCACAACCGTAAGGCCGTGGATATTTATAAGAAATGGGACACCATTGACAGATGACTTTTGAAAAATCTATTCTATCTAATTGAATTTAGTTGTTGTTGAATCACCGACAAAGGCAAAAATACAATTGAAGTTTTTGCTCAAAGAGTATCAAAAAACACCTCCGGAATAATAACTAACTACATATCAAAAAACAAAGAAAACCTCAGGAAAGAATCCCAGGTGATCGCAAAGTATACCAAAGCCGGTGATAAGGAATACATAGTAAATCTGAAGGTCATTGAAAAAGAGCTCGTACTCATCGAACTCAAGCTTAGTGTTGTGTCAGCAAAGCAGGCGAAGCAGATCTGCGAAAAATGGAAATCTTCATCTGAAAAAGTATTCAGCCAGCTTATCGTCTCTTTGACAAGCTGAGAGGTTCATATATGCCCGTTCATAAAGGACACTATATTTCGTATTGGATTCTGTGTTTTGTACAAAACACTATAAAAAATCATTTTAGGAGGTAATACCTGTGAAAATAGGTTTAATCGGTCTTCCTCTTGTTGGTAAAACAACTTTTTTTAATTTACTTACCCATGCTCATGCGGAGGTTTCCAGTTTTGCTTCGGGCAAAACGTCTTCCAATGCCGGCTCCGCAAAAATACCCGACCCAAGGATCGACTTTCTTTCAAAGCTTTATAATCCCAAAAAAACTACTTACGCAATGATAGATTTTACCGATGTCCCAGGCCTGGTCAGTGGCTCAGGCTCAGGAAAGGCATCCGCCAATCAATTCCTTGAAGATGTCAGAAAGGTCGATGCCCTTGTACATATAGTAAGGGCTTTTGGCAATGCTGATGTACAGCATGTTGAAGGTAGCATAGAACCAATGAGGGATATCGAAACGGTTAATCTGGAGCTGCTTTTTGCGGATCTGGGGATTATAGAAGGCAGAATAGCCAGGATAGAGGGAGGCAAAAAAGTAACGAAGGAAAACCTTGCCGAGCTCGAAGTCCTCAAAAAGTGCAAGGAGGGCCTTGAAGGAGGGCTTTTGATACATCAGATCAAACTGTCCGAAGAGGAAAGGGATCTGCTCAAAGCTTTCAGCTTTCTTTCAGAAAAGCCGATGATAATTGTCGTAAACATCGATGAGGACTCTCTCAGATCGGGCAATTACCCCAAAAAAGAAGACATTCTGAATTATGCCAGGGGGGTAAGCGTTCCCGTAATAGAAATATGCGCCAGAACAGAAATGGAAATCAGCGAACTTGATGAGGAAGACAGACTGATGTTTATGGAAGACCTAGGCATAAAAAAACCGGGAATCGACGTACTTGCAAGCACCGTCTATGATTACCAGGGGCTGATATCCTTTCTTACTGCCGGTGAAGATGAAGTAAAGGCATGGACGATAAGAAAGGGCATTGATGCAAGAAAAGCTGCGGGCAAGATACATTCCGATATAGAAAGGGGCTTCATAAGAGCCGAGGTGGTTAAGTTCAAAGACCTAGAAACCCTTGGTTCCATGGCCAAAACAAAAGAAAAAGGGTTATACCGTCTTGAGGGCAAAGAGTATATTGTTCAGGACGGAGATATTATCAATTTTAGGTTTAATGTATAGCACGATATTACAGCATGCGCAATATGCCAATGCACGATATTACAGCATGCTGAATATGGGCATGCAGAATATTACAGGCAGAACAGGTGCAGCATAAATCGAAACAAACGGCAGGCAATAATTAATGCTTGCCGTTCATCAATCAATGGCCGTATTGCTGTCCATTGCTTGCCCTGCTTGTGTTTTGTTCTGTATCAGTTGTTTAGAGGCTGACAGATACCGGTAGGCCTTGCCTGCCATATACAAAGAACCGCAGATGCATATCAAGCTATCCTTGTCACACAATTCCACAGCTTTATCAATAGCTTTTATTATATCTGGCTCCGCACTTACGGCACTATGGTGCTGTCTCACAGCCTCAGCCATTGCATCGGCAAGGAGGGCCCTTTCACTTTCCGGTTCTGTTGCTATGGTGTAATGAGCCATTGGCATAAGTTTCCTTATTGCATATCCATAGTCCTTATCCCTGAGCATTCCAAATACGAATATTATTTTTCTGCCGCCGAAGTATTTTGACAAAGCACTCTGCAGCGAATCTATCCCATCCTGATTATGGGCCCCGTCAATAATTATAAGGGGCTCCCGGCTTACTACGCTCATACGGCAGGGCCACCGGACATTCCCCAACCCTTCCCTTATTGCGTCTTCCTCTACGGCAAAGCCCGCCCTGTCAAGCTCTGCAACTGCCGTAAGGGCCACTGCGGCATTGTTCAGCTGATGGTCTCCTATGAGGCTCAGCTTCATATCATGGATGTCATAACCCCTGTACCTAAAGTCTATTACCTGGCCGAAAGTACCAAAATTCTTGAGCTTTACTGTGCCCGTGTCTGCCTTAATAAGGGTTGTCCCCTTTTCCCTACATACCTCCTCTATAACGGACATGGCAGCAGAAAACCTCTGGGGGTAGGCAACAACCCTTGAACCTTCCTTTATTATACCTGCCTTCTCATAGGCAATCTTTTCTATGGTATCCCCCAATACATCCATATGATCATACCCTATAGAGGTAATAACGGAAAGGACAGGGTCTACCACGTTTGTGGCATCAAATCTCCCCCCCAGCCCAACCTCAATAACAGCAAAATCAACTTTTTTCCGTTCAAAGTATAAAAAAGCCATTGCCGTATACAATTCAAACTGTGTAGGCTTCTCGAGGTTTATCTCCTCCATAACCCTGACTTTATCCAACACTTCAAGAGCATACCTCACAAAATCCCCTTCAGAGATCTCTTTCCCTTCTATTGTCATTCTCTCGGTGTTTTTGTAAAGGTGAGGGGATATATACATTCCCGTAGTATATCCCGCACTGCTCAATATGGCGGAAATCATTGCCGCCGTTGAACCCTTTCCGTTAGT
>CAYURW010000142.1:0-5057 GCA_964447145.1 uncultured Clostridiaceae bacterium | reverse complement strand
GAGTTAATATCCAAATGGCAATGAGGTACAGTTCCTATGACGACAGAACGTATATTTGGGTAGGTACACCCCTAATTCCTGAAAGGTATTAGAAGGCAGCAGCCAATAGATATAATCTTGGGAGGAAGAGTCTTGGCAAAATTAATAATCCAGGGCAGGTGCACACTTAAAGGGGAGGTAAAGGTCCACTGTGCAAAAAATGCCATACTTCCGGTAATAGCAGCCTCTATGCTCACATCCGGGGATTGTGTGCTGGAGGAAGTGCCCAACCTTGATGATGTCGAGGTAATGGAGGAGGTAGTAAAATCCATAGGGGCCGAAGTGAAACGCAGGGATAGCAGTCTGCATATTAATGGATCGGATATACATTGCTGCGAGGAAGCATACGAGCTTATGCGAAAAATGAGGGCATCCTTTCTGATAATGGGCCCTATGCTGGCAAGAACGGGAAAGGTAAAAATATCTCTGCCCGGAGGCTGTGCAATAGGTACAAGGCCGATAGACCTGCACTTGAAAGGGTTTTCCCTAATGGGGGCAAGCATAACATTGGGACATGGTTATATTGAAGCATATGCAGGCAAGCTGAAAGGGGAAACTATATATTTGGATTTTCCCAGTGTTGGGGCCACGGAGAATTTGATGATGGCAGGCTGTCTGGCTGAAGGCACAACTGTCATTGAGAATGCTGCAGAGGAGCCTGAAATTGTAGATCTGGCGAATTTTCTGAGCAAGATGGGGGCTGCAATAAAGGGGGCCGGCACGGACACCATAAGGATCGAAGGAGTAAAAGAACTGGGAGGTACGACTCACATTGCCATACCTGACAGGATAGAGGCAGGCACCTTTATGGTAGCCGCAGCAGCTGCAGGGGGTGATGTAACAATAGAGGGGGTCGTGACTGAGCATCTAAAGCCTGTGACCGCAAAGCTCAAGGAAATGGGCGCTGAAGTCTATGAAAGCGAGAGATCCATCAGAGTAAGGGCATCGGAAAGGCTGAATTCGGTGGACATAAAAACAATGCCCTATCCCGGGTTTCCAACGGATATGCAATCCCAGATAATGACGGCAATGTGTCTTTCAAAGGGGACCAGCATAGCGACGGAGACGGTTTTTGAGAACAGGTTCATGCACATTAATGAACTTAAATCTATGGGGGCAAATATAAAAGTGGATGGGCGCAGTGCGATAATTGAGGGCTGTGAAAAGTTCAGCGGAGCAAAGGTCAAAGCCACCGATCTAAGGGCAGGGGCGGCACTGGCTATAGCCGGGCTCTGTGCGGAGGGGACAACGGAAATATCTGATATATACCATATTGACAGGGGATATATAAAAATCGAGGAAAAGCTCAAAAAGCTTGGTGCAGATATAAGAAGAGTCGAGGAATAATAATTCCCGGTGGATGACACCGGGTTTTTTATTGGGCTGCAAATGTGGCGGGGACGCCTTTGTTCTATTTCTACCCCCTAATAAATATTATAGTAAAGGATATTTATTATGAACACTTCCGGTATTGTATAACTGTATAGAATATGCCGGAAACAGCTGCATACTTGAATTCTGTGAGGTTTGAGAGGGGGGCAGATATTGAAGAAGCTGATTGCCGCTATTTTGATACTGATGGTACTGCTTTTTGCCATTCCTTTGATTTTAACAAGGGAGAAAAAAAGCGTGCCGAAAAAAGACTTGCTGCCGGGCAGTGATTTACCTATAGAGGTATATATGTGCGATTCGGACAAGACGGTAACAATGGACCTGGAAGACTACATATTGGGAGTGGTGGCAGGGGAGATGCCTGCGGACTTTCATCCGGAAGCACTCAAAGCCCAGGCCCTGGCAGCCAGGACATATACAATGCTGCGAATGAAGCGCTTCGGGGGGAGCGGCTGCAGCAAGCACCCGGGGGCGGAGGTATGCACTGATTCT
Organism: uncultured Clostridiaceae bacterium; assembly: GCA_964447145.1. Classification (GTDB taxonomy): domain Bacteria; phylum Bacillota; class Clostridia; order Lutisporales; family Lutisporaceae; genus BRH-c25. The sequence goes on along the minus strand of CAYURW010000142.1, from coordinate 3,134 downwards.
GCCCACTGTCAGGCTTACAGGGATCCGGCCACCATCAAGAAAGGCCTGGATAAGCTGGAGGAAGCCGTATATGGAACTGCGGGGGAGGTAATTGTTTATGATAACAAGCTTATTGATGCAGTGTTTCACTCAACAAGCGGGGGAAAGACGGAGAATTCGGAGGAGGTATGGTCAGGCAGCGTACCTTATCTGCGAAGTGTCGAGAGCCAATATGAGGAGCACTCTCCAAAATATGTGACCCGGCAGGAAATAAGCATTGACAGTTTCATTAAATGTATCAAAAAGCTGGACCCCCAAGTGAAAATCAACAGTAAAAATATAAATAAGGAGATAGAAATCCTGGAGAGAAGCGAAGGGGGTAAAATAACAAAGCTCAGAATAGCAAATAAAACCTTCAAGGGTACCGATATCCGGATTGCATTGGGCCTGAATTCCACTAACTTCAGCTATACTGTCGGAAAGGATGCGATCACGTTTACAGTTTCCGGATACGGCCACGGCATTGGAATGAGCCAGTATGGCGCAGACGGCATGGCAAGAAACGGAGCCGGGTATAGGGATATAGTACTGCATTACTACCGGGGGGTTGACATAGTGAATATGAATGAGCTGATGGGGTACAAAGGTATGCTTTGAACACTGCAAAAATTTGTATTTCCCTTGTATTAATTTTAAAACTATTGGAAATAATACAAGCGGAGGTGTAAATTATGAAACTAAACGGAGAATCCAAAAACAGGTATATATATTTTGTTGTATTGCTGATGACCGTATTAATGGCTGCAGGTGGGATACTCCAGTACAAGAACTATCTTTCGGATAAACGTGCGCAGGAGGAATTTGAGAAGAGCTTAGAAGATTATGCTGATGAGTCAGACCCGGATATGACGGCACAAATAATTGAGGAGACAGTAAAAGATACACAGGATGCAACGGAAGTATCAAAAAGCGATTCAGTAAAAATCAACGAAAATGAACAAAACCCAGAAAAAACGGAAAAACCGGCGGAAAGCAACAAAGGCAGCGGAAATAAACCTATTTCTGCAATTAAAATGGAAGAGCCAAAATTAGAGACAATGGTAGTTCCGGTTTTCGGGACAACATATACCGAGTTTTCGGAGGAAGCCCTGGTTTATTCAAAAACATTGGACCACTGGAGCACACATGCAGGAATCGACATAAAGGCTGAAGAGGGGAGCCCTGTAAGGGCCTCTATGGATGGTGTCGTAAAAGAACTTGCAAATGATCCCCAGCTTGGGTTGACCATTATAATAAACCATGGGAATGATATCTGTACCAAATACAGCAATCTTTCGACACTGGATCTGGTTACGATAAATCAGGAAGTCAAAAAAGGCGACGTAATAAGCGGTGTTGGGAAAACAGCCCTTTATGAAATAGCTGACGATCCCCATCTGCACTTTGAGGTGATCAAGGCAGGAAAGAGCATTGATCCAAAAAAATATTTGCCCAGACAATCGCTTAAGAAGTAAGGCCCCATGTTATTAGGCATTAATCTATGGACAGATACGAGTAGTTCTAATTAGCAAAAAAACAGCATATTAATGTAAAAACACACCAATAAGGGGGTAGTAGTAATTGAAGGATTATATAGAAGAAAGAGCATTGGAAATTGCGAAATATATAATAAGCAGCAAGACGACGGTCCGGGATGCAGCCAAAATATTCGGGGTAAGCAAGAGCACAGTACATAAGGATGTTACTGAAAGACTTCCAAGAATAAATCCAAGCGTGGCACTCCAGGTAAAGGAGGTAATGGACCGGAACAAAGCTGAAAGACATATAAGGGGCGGAAGGGCAACCAAGATGAAATACCAGTCCATAAGCCTGTAGCAATAGAATCCGGGCTCCGGCAGCTATTAATGTAGCAATTGCGGCATATGATACATTATATTTGCCGGAGCTTGTTATTTGGCGCTTTTTACTTTATAATTAGGGTGGACGAGCACCGTGACATTTTTTATCGTTCACAGCGGAATAATGGAGGAATTTAATTTTTTATATCGAATTAGTATAAGGTTGATAATGATAAGCGGTATTATGGAGGTATTGAGATGTGGGGAGGACAGGACATAGGCATTGACTTGGGGACTTCCAGTGTTTTGGTCTATATCAAGGGAAAGGGCATTGTTCTTAGAGAGCCTTCGGTTGTTGCCATTGACAGAAATAATAACAAAATACTGGCGGTTGGTGAAGAGGCAAGGCTTATGCTTGGCAGAACGCCCGGTAATATTGTCGCAATAAGGCCTCTTAAGGATGGGGTCATTTCGGATTATAACATTACCGAGAAAATGCTCAGATACTTCATTGATAAGGCAATCGGAAGGAGAAGACTGATCAAACCCAGAATGGTTGTATGTGTTCCAAGCAGTGTTACGGAGGTCGAAAAAAGAGCTGTCATCGACGCTGCCAATAATGCGGGGGCAAGGACCACCAGGCTTATTGAGGAGCCGATAGCCTCTGCAATAGGAGCGGGGTTGGACATTGGCAAAGCTAGCGGAAGCATGGTATTGGACGTTGGGGGAGGAACGACTGACATAGCGGTCATATCCCTGGGCGGAATTGTTGTATCCAATTCGATCAAGGTTGCGGGGGACAAGTTTGATGAGTCTATAGTAAGGTACATGAGAAAGAAACACAATCTGATGATTGGGGAAAGAACGGCCGAGGCATTGAAAATAAATGCCGGGACAGCATTCCCCAGAGAAGAACGGATTGTTGTTGAGGTAAGGGGAAGGAACCTTATATCCGGCTTGCCAAAGACAATAGAAGTAACTTCCGATGAGATGCTTGAAGCTCTTTCAGAGCCTGTTTCCGCCATCGCAGATGCAGTGCACTCGGTTCTGGAAAGGACACCTCCGGAGCTCTCTGCGGATATCAGCGACAGGGGCATAGTTATGGCAGGAGGGGGCTCGCTTCTGCATGGTCTAGACAAGCTGATGAGCAACAGAAGCGGCATACCCGCATATGTGGCTCAGGATGCAATATCCTGCGTAGCTGTAGGTACCGGAAAGGCACTGGAGCATATAGACATATTGGAGGATGCGGATATAAACGCAAACAGGAAAATAATTACATTAAACTACTAAACAGCCGTAAGGCTGTTTTTTTAT
>CAYURW010000141.1:0-5058 GCA_964447145.1 uncultured Clostridiaceae bacterium | reverse complement strand
AAGCCAAGGCCATAGTATGTGCCCATTCCTATGTCTTCGTCATCTATTCCGATTTTACCGGCAGGCAGTAGTTCTGATAAGCCTGGCACCTCCAGAACTCCGGCTCTCCCGCTTCGCAAAAGGCCAACCTCGTTGGTATTTACCACTATTACATCTTCGCTGCCGGCAATGTATACCGCAATGGTTCCCCCAAAGTTATTTCTTTGGGGAACAGCAGCCACCTCCTGAAGGTTCAAAAAAGCAGTAACAACAAGTGCTGATAATCCTTGCCTTTCCATATAGCTATCCAGCAGCTTAAATCGGTCGTCGACTTTTCTGTTTAGATATTCTTTCAAAACATGTTTTTTGTCCGTCACTAAACCGTCAACTATATTTAATGCTATTTCAATATCACTGCTATCGGGATTTAATAAGCTTTCTACTTGCTTTGCAGGAATCCTTATAATAGATCCGCTTACTTTTGGCGGATTCGGTCGAAACTCAACTCCGCCTATTCCCTTAATGGCTTCATAAAAAGAGTAAGGTATGTCATAATCTATCGATATTTTCTCATTAGATGCCAACTCTTTTACTGCTTCCGCCAAATCATTGAATACTTCTATTCCGTCGGGTTCAAAAAGAAAATAGGGCTTAAAATACTTTGGCTCCAGTTTATTCGGCAAAACCATCCCCTGGAAATAACCTTTTTCATGCATGCGGCCTACTGCGTAGGTTTTTCCTCCAGCTTTGACAAGGAAAGGTCCGTGCATTTTCCAGGAAGCCAATTGCAGCTTAGGAAATAAGAAATCTTCAAAAAAATCTAAACCTGTTTCTTTTTTAATTCTTAATGGGTTGATAATTAGTTCAGCCATTTTAAGTCCTCCTTATGATAATATTTTTATTAAATAGCCGGCTTATATGGTGCCGATTTCTTTCCCGACAACTTCAAATGTTTCTGCTGCCTTATCTAATTGAACTTTTGTATGCGCCGCAGAAATGATACATCTCAATCTTTCATGACCCTGCGGAACTACGGGATAAGTGTACCCCTGTACGAATACGCCTTTTTTAAGCAATTCAGAGCTCATTGCTGTGGCTGCTTTTGGATCGCGAATCATTACAGGTACTATAGGAGTCTGAGATGCCATGACTTCAAAACCCAAAGATAGTAATTTATCTCTAAAATAATTTGTATTGTCTCTTAAATTGCTTAACAGGTTTTGGTGTTTTTCAAGGTATTTAAATGCTGCGAATGAATATGCTGTGCTGGAAGATGGGACTACGTTTGTAAAACGATAATTTCTTGATTTCTGTATAAGATACTCGATAATAACTGAGTTGCTGGCTGCATAACCGCCTATTGTGCCGCCCATGGCTTTACCAAGGGTACTGGTAATTATATCAACTTGCCCCAAAACCCCAAATAGTTCGGCTGTTCCGCGGCCTTGCCTGCCTATTACTCCGGTTGCATGGGCATCGTCTACTATAAGAATTGCATCATATTGCCGGGCAATCTCTATAAACTCTGGAAGGGGCGCTATATCACCTTCCATGCTAAAGACTCCGTCTGTTATTATTAACCTTTTGTCGTAGCTTGCTGATAATTTAAGCTTATCTTTCAGATAGTCTAAGTCCAGATGGGGATATACTTCAATTTTTGCTCCGCTTAATCGGCATCCGTCTACTATGCTTGCATGATTCAACTCGTCACTGAAAATAACATCGTTTTTTCCTGCCAAAGCCGTCAATACACCAATATTTGCATTAAAGCATGAAGAATAGAGCAATGCTTTTTCTGTTTTATTAAACTTTGCAATATAATCCTCAAACTCTAAGTGTAAATCCGTGACCCCGCATATTCGCGGACCTGAAGATAATCCTCCGCCATACTCATGCAGTGCTTTTTGAGATTCACCAATCAATTCGGGATTTGATGAAAGCCCCAAGTAATTGGTTGATGTCAGTATTATTGTCTCCTTGCCATCCAAAATGGCTTGGGGACCTTGTGGCCCTGACAGTATCCTTCTGACTCCCAATAGACCTTTCTCTTCAATGGCTCTTAATTCATTTTTCATTTCATTAATTCTAAATTCAGATAACATTTGGCTTCCTCCTTGTACAATTAATTTAGTTATTTCATCAGTGACTTTTGCTGCTATCCTGCCAACTGCGCAGTCCCCAGGAACGCTTTCAAATGCTTGAGGATTATTATTGTACTTGCATTTATGTAACATCGTTTCACTTTTATGCCCTCAAAATATAATTTCTGCATAGACCTCTAAAATCCTTCTATTTTTAAAAATTTATTTTTTACTGAGTTTTATTACCAACTAGCCTTGAATTTGCTAGCATTCCTGCCTTTCGATCAGCAAAATTACATTAAGGAAAGAATTTTTATTACTTTTAGGAATTGTATAATTATGAAATGATGTTTAATTTTTCCGGAAAATAGAAGAATTAAACAAAAATATGCAATGTAAAAGCGTCTTCCACCGCTTCTAATGGCGGGAGACGCCTTTTTAGGAATTATATCTTTGATTTTACGATTTTTCGATTTATGACACAGCCCCTCGGGTCTTGTTATTATTAGGGTGTAAGAAAATAGATCTCTCTATATAAAACAACTACTCCCACCGATAACGGTGGAAATTTCCGCCGCTGTATCCATCAAATTCTGCACTGAATTATTTATTTTATCCATTGTCATCCGGGCCACAGGTCCGGAAAAACTAACAGCTGCAATCACTTTTCCCGCATGACTCGCTATCGGCGCAGCAACACATCTTATGCCTTCCGCATACTCCTCATCGTCTAAAGCCCAGCCTTTTTTACGGTAATCCTCCATTTGAGAGATAAATGCCTGTAAACTGGAGATGCTATTTGGCGTATGCCTTACAAAAGGTTTATTTAAAAACATATTATAAATCTCTCCACTTTCCCAAGTTGATAATATTGCTTTGCCTATTGATGTCAAATGAGAAGGCAGGTGAGTCCCGATCTTAAAACTGGCGTTTAAGTTATGGTTGGACTCAACAATATCTATAAACAAGATTTCACTATTTTTTAATATTCCTAAGTTTACTGTTTCATCTACAACATTGCGCAGATTCTCCAAAATACCATGTATGTTAGACTTAAATCCTCTGACGGAAAGGACTTTTTGCCCCAATTCAAACAGTTTCCATCCTAATATGTATTCCATATCTAACTGCTCCACCATGCCCAGGTCAACGCAAGTCGATAAAATCCTGAATAGCCTTGTTTTATTAATGTTCAAAGCATCAGACATTTCCGTTAACCCCATTTTTCTATCGTTGGAAGACAATAGCTCAATGACCTTTTGAAAATCTACCAGACTTTTAACTACATAATCAGACAAGTTTATACCTCCCCCATTATGAAACCCTTTTCCACTTTCTATTTAATATTAACCTTGCCTGTTCTAAAATGCAAGGAGTAAAAAACAGCAACTAAAACACCTGTCCATAAAAGGCTGTATCTTTCTCCGGGAGCTGTGCCACACAGAAAAAACCTGTACAATGTATTGCCAATGTAATATTCAATGAGCCATTGCGCAAATAATGCGCCAAAACGCAGACGCATCAGCACTTTCCTTTTGCGTATTGTGTGCAATGCGCCGCGAGAATTTGATAAATATCCGTTATCAGTTCCTCAATACCCTCCATGCAAACCCCGGTGGTTCAATTTCTGTCTTGTTTTGCAGCATATAGGTTTTTGACATCTTCCCTGCCCTGATTGTAAGAGTTGCAACATCAGTGCCCGGAGCGACTGGTAGCTTCACATCAAGCATTTCTATAGAATACTCTATTTCCATACCCGGGTATCCAAACACCTGTATTTGCTCATTCACCGCAAGCTCACTTTCCGTATGCCAGGGAGCAGTGACTTTCCCGAAGCCCTTAGCCGGAGGTTCAACTGCAAAAGTCCCAAACTGCGGCCTAATCTGATTTAAAATTTGTACACTTGAATCAAATGCGCTTTTAAGGTTTTGGTTGGGCTTTCTGCTTCCCAATACAGCGGTTATGATATAATGCTTTTCATCCCCGTTTACTATAGGTGAAGCAGACAAAAAGTTCCCTCCGGCCTTAACGCCGGAGCCGGTTTTTATTCCTACTATACCGTTTTTGCCCAGCATGGCATTTACATTATATACCTTTCCCGCAACAGGCAGGACTGCATCAGGCATAGCGACAATCTCCCGAAATACCGGGTCCTGCATGGCTGCCTGTGCCATTAATATCTGATCTGATGCATTGCTGACAGTAGCTTCGCTTACTCCGCTGGCATCAGCATAAAAAGTGTTGGTCATCCCGAGAGCCGCGGCCGTCTCGTTCATTTTTTCAACAAACGCTTCATTGGTACCCGAAATCCACCGGCCCAATGTATCAGCCGCATTGTTTCCTGAAGGCAGCATTAAGCCTATCAAAAGCTGCCTTTCTGTAAGGGGCACCCCTAAAGCAACCTTCAAATATGAATGATTATTCTCCACAGCATATTTATAGCCGGCGATATCCTGCTCTGTCATTGTCAGGCTTGGCCCTTCTTCACCGGATTGCAGGGGATGAGTTTTTAATGTTAGGTATGCCGTCATTGTCTTTGCAACACTTGCAATTGGAAGCGGAGTCCGGTCAGGAGAAGCAGCTATAACACCGAAAATATCCGTTCCGACAGCGGATTGGCTTTCTTTTGGAAAAGCGACCTCCAGCTTTCCCGGCAACATGATACTTTCTTCAGATTTCACAGCACTTATCGCCGGGATTGGCCTGGTGAAGCGGAAGGCCCCCACCGCAATTAATCCGACGAATGCTACAATTACAAATATAGCAATGGTTCCTCTTTGAAAAATGTTTATAAACCTTGGTGATTTTGAATTATCAGACATAGTACCCTCCTCCGTTAAGCTGCTACCCATCAATGATAGCATATAATGTTCTGCATATTATGATATAATTCTTTTTTAACAATTGATTCTCCTGCCGGATTTGCTTGGTTTTTATTGTAAGTAAGTAAACAGTGAATATCAATACAAGGCTGAGCAGGGAGGGAAATCCCGCCCCC
>CAYURW010000140.1:4822-5124 GCA_964447145.1 uncultured Clostridiaceae bacterium | reverse complement strand
GAATCCTGACCTATCGGCAAATTCTCTGGCGGTATCCATTCTTTTTTGGTATTCCGTAAAGGGATGGATATTGGGATTGTAAAACAACCCTGTAATATCGTGTTCCTGTTTGAGAAACTGATGGGGATATACGGCGCATGGGCCGCAGCACATATGCAAAAGCAACTTCAATTATTTCACCTCTGACTTACTCTCTGGAAATATGCAGGTGTCTATATGCAGAATTAGTGGCGACCCTGCCTCTCGGGGTCCTGTTTATAAAACCAATCTGAAGGAGATAGGGCTCGTATACATCTTCAATA
>CAYURW010000140.1:0-4812 GCA_964447145.1 uncultured Clostridiaceae bacterium | reverse complement strand
ATCTGCTACTGTAGACTTCAGACGTACCATGTTTTCAATAGTACCGCTGTCTTCCCCTATGGATGCCGCAAGGGTATCCAACCCCACAGGCCCCCCATCGAACTTGTTTATTATTGTAAGAAGCATCTTTTTGTCGATATCGTCAAGGCCTATGTCATCAACCTCTAATAATCTTAATGCCTTATCCGCCGTCTCTTTGTCAATGATACCCGAAGCCCTGACCTGGGCATAGTCCCTGACTCTCTTTAAAAGCCTGTTTGCAACTCTGGGAGTCCCCCTGGACCTTCGTGCTATCTCATAGGCCCCTGCTTCATCTGTATCTATCCTGAGAATTTTGGCTGATCTAATTATTATATTGAAAAGCTCCTCGTCGGTATAATATTCCAGCCTACATATCACACCAAACCTGTCCCTTAAGGGTGCAGTGATCATTCCTGCCCTTGTGGTAGCGCCTATCATAGTGAACTTTGGCAAGTCCAGCCTGATGGATCTGGCACTGGGCCCTTTGCCTATTATTATATCAAGGGCATAGTCTTCCATTGCAGGATATAATATCTCCTCCACACTCCTGTTAAGTCTGTGTATTTCGTCTATGAACAGCACATCGTTATTGTTGAGGTTCGTAAGGATTGCCGCCAAATCTCCGGGCTTTTCGATTGCGGGTCCGGAGGTTATTCTTATGCTTACTCCCAGTTCATTGGAAATTATATTGGCAAGGGTTGTTTTTCCCAACCCCGGAGGCCCGTAAAGAAGGACATGGTCTAAGGTTTCGTTCCTTTTCCCTGCTGCTTGAATAAATATACCAATTTTTTCTTTAACTCCGGACTGCCCTATATATTCTCCGAGAGATTTGGGTCTCAGACTAGTGTCGGCCTCAATATCCCCGTCAATCATTTTTGCTGTAATCAGTCTATCTTCCATTTCAATTCCTCCCTCCAAGCTGCCTTAAGGCATCCTTGATAAGGATATCCACGGGTTTTGCGGTATCCGAAAGCTTCATCACCGCAGCTGATGCTATGGAATAATTATACCCTAAGGAGACCAATGCTTCAATTACCTGTGATATATCGTCCCCACCCTCAAGGGTGTTTTTCCCGATGATTGCGCTTTTGGCATCTATCTTGTCTTTAAGCTCAAGTATTATTCTCTCAGCCGTCTTTCTCCCAATGCCCTGGGCTCTTGTAAGGGAGGCCGTATCTTTGCTGATAATGGCAGCCGCTATTTCTGATGTCGTACATTGATTAAGCAATGAAGCTCCGGCTTTTGGCCCTATTCCGGTCACCGATATGAGCAGCTTGAACATGTCAAGCTCATCTCTCGTAGAAAATCCATATAGAACCAAATCGTCCTGCTTAACAATCAAATGGGTAAAAATTTTTGAATTCTCACCTAACTTAAGGCTCTTTATGGTGTTCTGAGAGGTAAACACTCTATATCCAAGACCCAAAATATCCACAACGGCATAGTTATCCCCGATATGCTCTATCCTGCCGCTTAAGTACTCATACATATATCCTCACCCCTATACTCTGAATTGTTCTGAAAATTTGGAAGAATTTCCATGGCAAATAGCAACGGCCAATGCATCTGCAACATCATCCGGCTTCGGCACTTCGCGAAGATTAAGCAGGACCTTAACCATCTGCTGCATTTGTTTCTTATCCGCCCGTCCATACCCCACCACCGCCTGCTTGACCTGGAGGGGAGTATATTCATATACCTGCACTCCGGACTTTGAACCGGCCAAGACGGCCACTCCCCTTGCATGTCCTACTGTCAAGGCTGTTTTGATATTCTTGTTAAAAAAAAGCTCTTCTACCGCAAGGGCATCTGGCCTATGCTTTTCAATAACATACATAAGGTCATCATATATGAGGGTAAGTCTTTGCGACATCGGCATACCGGCATCTGTGGTTATTGCTCCATAATCCAGAATTGCAAATTTGTTTGCTTCGAACTTCACAAGGCCATAGCCCAATATCGCCAAACCCGGGTCTACACCTAAAATAAGCAATAAAAAACACCACCAAACATATATTCGCTCCATTTTACTATAACCTTTTTGGGCAAAAAAATAAAGCAATATTTTGCCCTATCAGTATTTGTTTTCCTCTATTGCATGGAAGAAGCTGTCCCATAAACATTGCCGGCAGTTCAGCAGGTATTGTCTCTTAATTGCTGAAGCCCTCTATGGTCTGCTCCTTCTGTTCCTCAGTATCTGTTACTATCCCGCTGCTTAAGGCCCTTTGATCCTCGGGGGTAAGGGTTTTTACGGATATATCAGTTTTTTCCTGCAGAACCTTTTGTCCGTTCTCATCATATACGTATACGGCGATGAACCCATCAGCTACTCCAATAATATAGTGCCTGGGACAATATGTATTTATTCTCCTGCTTAACTCTACCACGGGGGGTGAGAAGCCGGTAACATCCCATCCGGGATATTTTGCCTCCAACTGCCCTTCATCCATGTCCACCTCATCCTCGGCAGTCTTTACAGCCTTTTCCGAAGTATGGTCGCAGGAATTATAATATGTTCTGAATATTAACTGGGTGTTTGGAATATCCAAGCTGCTTTCCTGCATATCCGGCTCAATTTGGGAGCTGCTGTCGGCATGCACCTCTTCATAGGGTTTTCTGTCGGCAGTCGGATTTATCAGACTGTCTGGTATTTGTAAATTAGCTGATTTTGGTTTTTGGGGGCTGTCTGAATAATCTGTTACATCTGTATTGAAGAAATACCCTATCAGAAATGCAGCAGATGCAAGCAGCAAAAACACCACAGCCACCAATAGCCTTCTTTTACGCCTGATGCTCTTATCCTCAAACATAATATACCTCCATGTTGTTTTGGAGGTTATTATTACCAAAATGACGTATTTTATACATCCTGTTTGTTTTTGACTACTTTCGCATAATTATGCAGTATACCGGTAATCAACCAATATTGAATGGCATACCAAATATCAAGAGGTCAAGGACTCCCTTGACCTCTTGATCATATTAATTATCACTTTGCCTAATTATTGCAAAGGTTTGGTTGTTGAAAATTCCTGATGGTACTTAATCGCGATAAGAGCAGCAGTAATCCGCAATGGTCTTTACTATGACCTTAAAGCTAGAATTTGCGGGTACTACAAAGCTGGTTCCCTCTTTGTAGCTGGCATAAGAGCTCTCACCCTTGCGCATTATCTCCATCTCGCCGTTCAGAACTTCCATCAGTTCTTCGGCGCCTGTGCCGAATTCGTACTCCCCCGGTAAAATGATTCCCAGGGTCTTTCTTTCTCCGGTCTCGGTATAAATAGTTCTGCCGGTAACCTTGCCATCGTAATACACATTGGCCTTCTTGACAATTTTCGCATTAGTAAATTCCATTTACTGACCCTCCATAATATTAATATTTGTTAGCCCTCCGGCTTAGTACCCAATACCATTTAAGACCTGTATATATGTAATTTACAGACATTGCAGTCAGCACTTATTCCTGCCTTTATGCCAACACCATAATAACAGATGATTGATTCATATGCAACAGCAATTATTCCTCTTCCTCCGGCAGCTCGGCATTGTGATAAACATCCTGCACATCATCATTGTCATCGAACATATCCATCATCTTATTTATTTTCTTTACATCCTCTTCATCCGTTACTTCGATATAATTATGGGGTATCATAGTCAACTCCGCCGAGGCCATAGGCACCCTCTGTTCCTCAAGCCCCTTCCTGACCTCAGAAAAGTTCTCAGGGGATGTGATTATCTCAAAGCACTCCTCTTCCGTATTAAAATCTTCGGCTCCCGCTTCAAGAGCAATCATCATCAATTCTTCTTCATCGGCTCCTTCATTTTTTTCGACAATAATAACACCCTTTTTATCGAACATCCAGTTGACAGCTCCGGAAACCCCCAAGCTGCCACCGTTTCTGTCAAAAATATGCCTCACGTCTCCCGCTGTCCTGTTCCTGTTCTCTGTAAGGGCTGTAACAATGACTGCCACTCCCCCCGGAGCATAGCCTTCGTAGATTATTTCCTCATAATCCACTCCCCCCATCTCCCCGGAACCTTTTTTTATAGCCCTTTGAATAGTATCATTGGGCATATTGTTTGACCTGGCTTTTGCTACTACATCAGCCAGCTTGCTGTTGGTGTCCGGATCACCGCCGGATTTTGCTGCCACGGCAATTTCTTTTCCCAGCTTTGTAAAAATTTTGCCCCTGGCAGCATCGGCCTTGCCTTTTTTATGTTTAATGTTTGACCATTTTGAATGCCCTGACATATAAACTACCTCCCCAATCTATAGAATAAAATCACTTTAGCGGCAGATTGTATTTATCATCCCCGGGTATGAACTTTGGAACAGGCTTTCTTTTATGCTCACTTTTCTGATACATCTCATTGACTTTTACCTTGATACGCTCTTTGGCACTTCCTGTAAGTATATAGTTGTCAAGCTCTGCATAATTCATTCCCATATCTTTCTCGTCGCTCTGGCCTTCCCATAGTCCTGCTGTCGGGGGTTTTGTTATTATTACCTCCGGAATTCCGAACCTGTATGCAAGTTCAACGATCTCACTTTTTACAAAGCCTGCCAGGGGCATGAGATCTACTCCTCCGTCTCCGTGCTTTGTAAAATACCCTATAGTCAATTCACATCTGTTGCTGGTTCCAGCCGCAAGATAATTCCGAAGTCCTGCGTAATAGTATAACGTGATCATTCTGAGCCTGGCCTTAATATTGGCCACCACCTGCATCGGATCTTCCTCCCGGACTCCAAGGACATCCTTCATGGAATCAAAGGCACGGTCAAGAATC
>CAYURW010000139.1:0-5236 GCA_964447145.1 uncultured Clostridiaceae bacterium | reverse complement strand
CGATGCTTAATAGGTTTACATAAGTTAGAAGAATTTGGCTTAGGTGTCCGCACCAAAATTGTCTCCGGAAAAGGCGTATGGGCTTCGAGGGCGGCAAGCCTTCTTTGTGCCCGCCTCGGGGAAATAGTGTCCGGATAATTCCGATATGCTGTCTTTTACTACCGGAAACAGTGTTCGGCTGTCGCCGAATACGCACATATAACGGAAAAGTGATCAGCCCATATATGGAATAGAATAATTTGTAAATATTAGAGGATATATATATGATATGTCAAATTATATAGAATTATATAGTATTATGAGAAACCTTATGAGCCCATGAGAAACCATTGTAAAATGGGTTGGTAAAGAAGAGTACACCGCTGTAATTGCAGCGTATATTGAATCGGAAGGTAGATAAGTATTCCAACAGTTACTGTATCCGGGGGCACTGATCAATAGGGGGCGAAAGTATGGTAAACAATGTGTTAAGCGGGATAATGGGTTTATGTGTAGGGGATGCCTTAGGGGTGCCGGTGGAGTTCACGGACAGGGGGACCCTCATGTTCAACTCTGTTATCGATATGCAATCCTACGGTACCCATAACCAGCCGGCGGGAACATGGTCCGATGACACAAGCCTGACTCTATGCCTTGTAGACAGTCTGATTGGCGGGCTGGATTATATTGATATGATGGACAAATTCTACCAATGGTTCAGTGAAGGTGCATATACCCCCCGTGGAGAGGTCTTTGACGTAGGAATTTCAACCAGAAAAGCTCTGAACAGATATTTGGTAGGCGCGGCCCCCATGGAGTGCGGAGGTACCTCCGAACGTGACAACGGGAATGGATCGCTTATGAGAATACTTCCGATACTTTTTTTTCTTCAGAAAAGGTATGGGGTTGGACTTTACGAAAAAGACGAAGCCTTTGAAATAATTCATAACGTCTCGGCACTTACCCACGGTCATAAACGCAGCAAAATGGCATGCGGTATTTATATTTCTATTGCGTCAATGCTGGCAGAAGGAATGGACCTGAAGATGGCCTTACGGTCAGGTATTTTTGAGGCTATTAAGCATTATGAAGGATGCATGGATTTTGCAGATGAGCTTAGACATTTTGAGAGGATGGCGGGAAATAAATTTGAAAAGCTGCCCGAAAATCAGATAAAGAGCAGCGGATATGTTGTAAATACTCTCGAGGCAGCGGTTTGGTGTCTCCAGAATACTAAAAGCTACAGAGACTGTGTACTGAGGGCGGTAAATCTGGGGGACGATACAGATACTGTAGCTGCAGTTGCGGGTGGATTAGCAGGGCTTTATTACGGATATGAAAGCATTCCCGGTGAATGGCTTTCCGCAATTGTGAAGCGGGATTATGTGGAGAGTCTGTGCAATAAGCTGAATGATGCCCTGTTTGGTAAATAGGCTGGGTAAGCGGAACAAGAACACATTATTATGGCTGCTGGTGATTCTTCAAGTTAATAGGTAATGTACCGGCACCTGAACTGGAGGAAAAATGTCCTGCGCATTTTGTAATTATTTGGTGAATAAAGACTATATAGCGGAAAATGAGCTTGCATTTGCTATCTATGACAACTATCCCGTCAGCAAGGGCCATGTGCTGATTATACCTAAGAGACATTTTGCCGGTTACTTTGATGCCTCGCAGGAGGAAGTGCTGGCGCTTTACAACTTGACGAATATAGTGAAAGAGCTGCTTGACAGGGAGTATAAGCCTGATGGTTATAATATCGGGATCAATATTGGGGAGGCTGCCGGGCAGACAATATTCCATCTCCACATGCATGTAATTCCAAGATATAAGGGAGATGTAGAAAATCCCAGGGGCGGCATAAGAAAATTGAAGAGACCTATTGTGGAATACGACGGGTAACAGTGTTGAGGAGGATTATGAAATGTCACAGTATTCCTTCATCAGGGGCGATATATACAGCCAAAACTGCGTGACAGGGGACAAGGATTATTTATATACTCGGATTAAAGAGTCAATGGGAAAAGCCCGCAAAATCGACATAATAGTTGCATTTCTTATGGAGTCAGGTGTCAGGCTATTGACAGAAGATTTTAGGGAAGCCGTCAATAGAGGTGCTGCCTTAAGATTATTATGCGGCAATTATCTTAATATTACGCAGCCCCAGGCACTGTATCTGCTTAAGGGTGAGCTGGGCGGCAATGTTGATTTACGGTTTTATAATGTTCCCAATAAGTCCTTCCATCCCAAAGCTTACATTTTTGAACATGCTGAAGGCGGCGAGATATTTGTAGGTTCTTCCAACATATCCCGTTCTGCCCTTACGGAGGGGATAGAATGGAATTACAGAATAGATGCTGATATGAGCCCTGAGGATTACACCTATTTTCGGCAGTCTTTCGAGAGGCTTTTTCTTAACGAATCCATTATAGTTGACGACTATGAAATGAAGAAGTATTCCAAGAATTGGAGAAGGCCAAAGGTTTTCATCGATTTGGAAAATTTGGAGGATGGAAGCCTAAAGGGCCGCAACTTAGGGCTCACAAAAGCCGCCGAGCCCGGATCGGCTTATGCTGTTTACCCCGGCGAGGATATGGATGAATGTCTGATAATAGAATACCCGCGACCAATTGGACCACAGATAGAGGCATTATATGAGTTGAACAGGTCCAGGGCAGAGGGCTGGGATAAGGGAATCGTTGTCGCAGCAACCGGTGTTGGGAAGACTTTTCTTGCCGCCTTTGATTCAAAAGGGTTTGATAAGATACTTTTTGTAGCCCATAGGGAGGAAATACTTCTGCAGGCTGAGAGTACCTATGGATGTGTAAGGCCTGAATCATCCAGGGGATATTTTTGCGGAAACAGGAAGGACAGGGACTGCGATATACTGTTTGCAACGGTTCAATCGCTGGGGCGAAAGGAATACTTGAGTAGTGAATACTTCGCGGATGATGAATTTGATTATATTGTCATCGATGAATTTCACCATGCGGCAGCAGAAAGTTACAAGAATATTATTGAGTATTTCAGACCGAAATTTTTGCTTGGGCTTACAGCAACACCCGAAAGGCTGGATAATCGGGATGTTTTTGCTTTATGCGACTATAATCTCATTTACGAAGCCAGACTCAAGGAAGCAATAAATAAGGGATGGCTTGTGTCCTTCAGATATTACGGAATTTTTGACGAAACAGATTATAACAGCATTGATTTCAGAAATGGCAAATACGATGAAAAAAAGCTGGAACAGGCGTTAAACATTGACAGTCGGGCCGATCTTATACTGCAGCATTATTCTAAGTACAAAAGCCGGAGGGCATTGGGCTTTTGCTCCGGGAGAAGACATGCATGCTTTATGGCAGAATACTTTGTGGGGAGGGGCATTAAGGCCTGTGCCGTTATAAGCGGAAGTATTGCTGATGGTGATAATGGAGCAATGAATAGAAAGGATGCCTTGGAGAAACTGAAAACTGCGGAGATAAGCATTATTTTTTCTGTTGATATGTTTAATGAAGGGCTTGATATTCCTGAAATAGACATGGTCATGTTCCTTAGACCCACAGAGTCCCCAACAGTTTTTTTGCAACAATTGGGCAGAGGATTAAGGAGGACGGGTAGTAAGAAATATGTAAACGTTCTGGATTTTATAGGAAACTATAAAAAGGCAAACCTTATACCCTTCTTGCTTCTTGGGGATGCGGAAGGTTCGCCCGGAAAGACCGGGGCAATGCATATCCCGGACGAGAACGACTATCCGGAAGGGTGTTTCATTGATTTCGACCTTAGGCTGATTGATCTTTTTAAGCGGATGGCAGATGACCAGAGGACAATTTCTGATAAGATTCTGGCTGAATATGCAAGGATTAAGGAGGATATCGGAGAAAAGCCATTAAGACAATCTATGTATACCTATCTGGACGAAGCAATTTATTCAATGATACGCACAAAGAAAGAACTGAATATATTCAGGGATTATATATCTTTTTTGGACAAAACCGGAGAGTCCTCAGAGGACGAAAAGAGACTGGCCGGTACGAAGGCTCATGACTTCTTAAAGGAAATGGAGAGCACGGGCATGAGCAAGCTTTACAAAATGCCTTTGTTGTTAGCCTTTTACAATAACGGCCATATAAGGCTTGGAATCAGTGAGGATGATATATATGAGAGCTTCAGAGACTTCTATTCAAAGAGTTCCAATGCAATAGACCTTCACAGGGATAACAATACGAAGGGCTATAAGGACTGGGGCAAAAGGGAATATGTGAATTTAGCCCGCAAGAATCCTATGCATTTTTTCAAGCAATCTTCTCCCGGATTTTTCTATGAAAAGGGCAGTGAGTTTTTCCTTTCACCCTCTTTGGGAGAATTCATAGATAACCCGGCTTTTGTGGTGCATTTCAAGGATATTATAGATTATAGAACTAGGAAATTTTACAAGGAAAGGTTGGAATACAGGCTGAATTGCGAAAGCAACCCGTCTTCTGAAGAAAATAACAGATAATATCCTTGCTGTGTTTTAATTAAATGATTGGCTTCTGCGGTACCTGATAAGGCTGCCGTAGAAGCATAACGGGAGTGATGAATTTGAATAAAAATAAATCAATAAAGTATGACAAACTTATAAGAGATAAAATTCCCGAGATCATAGAGATGAATGGGAATAGGGCAGTTACCGAAACCTTGGACAGTGATAGGCTTAAGGTATATCTGGACAGCAAACTGGAGGAAGAGCTGAAGGAGTACCGGGAAAGCGCCAGTATTGAAGAGCTGGCGGATATGGTTGAGGTAATTTATGCCATATTGGATTATAATAATATTTCCATTGAACAGTTTGAAAGCTTGAGAAGTGCAAAGGCCGATGAAAGAGGAGCATTCAAAAAAGGCCTTCTACTAAAGGAAGTCATTTCCTGCGGTGGGGATTAAGCTGAAATAGCTGTTACGGTGTCCGTCCTGCATTCTGCATTCCCGGCAATACCGCAATAAAAAAAATGATTCAATAATTCCGGGGAAGACGTCATTTGTTATAAAAAACGAGGAGTAGGGGTTCCAGGCATTTTAGCTGACAAGCCCTTTTCCTTTGCCAAAGATTTGATAAAGAGACTTGAAAAGAGGATTTTAGTCAAACTAAACGCAACCATCCTCGGGCTCTTTAGCTGCATTTACTATGTCAATTGGAGCAAAGAAGGCTGGAATTCTCTGGAGGGCAAGTTGTAAAATAAATTGCCCAAAAGAATAAAAAAGTGACCCATTTCGGGTT
>CAYURW010000138.1:0-5338 GCA_964447145.1 uncultured Clostridiaceae bacterium | reverse complement strand
CATCTTCAATACTGAAGAACGGGAATGGTCCTTAATCCGCACAAAAGGCTCAATATCCCCCAATTCCGCAGCCCGTACAAGGTCCATAGCGCTCTCCACATCAAAGGGCCCGTGCTCAGTGTCAATAATAAGGAAGTCCAACCCCGTATGGCCCAGGCACTCTACTGCGGTGCCTCCTCCCAGTTCAAAAAAAGTCCCAACCACAGGCAATTTCTTCTTCATTTTTTCCTTGATTAAATTCTTCATAGCAGCCTCCTATATTTCTTTGTAAATTTCCCGGCATGTTCTTTATACGTTTCTTTGTATGTTTCCCTGCATATTTCCTTATATATTCCCTGTATGTTTCCCTGCATATTTCCCTGCTGCCTATTTCATTACCTTGCATATATTATTTGTAAATTCCACCGGGTCGCTTATGGGCAAACCCTCAATAAGGAGGGCCTGATTGTATAGAATGTTCGTATACAGGTCCAATTTGTCCTTGTCGTTTTCGTAAGCTTCTTTTAGGGATTTGAATACCTCATGGCCGGTATTGAGCTCTAATATCTTATCCGCCTTTATATCGTTGCTGTTTGGCATCGAGCTCAATACCTTTTCCATTTCAATAGAGAGCTCCCCTTCATTGGAAAGGCATACGGGGTGATTTTTAAGCCTTTTTGAAGCCCTGACATCCTTGACCTTCCCCGACAGCACACTCTTCATGTGTTCAAACAACTCTTTGCTGAGCGCTTCGTCGGAATCCGCCCCGTCTTCTTTTTTGTCGGCTTCAATACCCAGATCACCGCTTGACACGGATTTGAATTTCTTATCCTTGTATTCCATTATCATCTTAATTGCGAACTCATCGACGTCATCGGTAAAGTACAGTATTTCATAGCCTTTTTCCGATACCAGCTCCGTCTGGGGAAGCTTACCTATCCTTTCATTTGACTCCCCTGCTGCATAATAGATATACTTTTGATCCTCAGGCATCCCGGAGGCATATTCATTTAGGGTGACCAGCTTCTTTTCCTTTGAGGAATAGAACATCAAAAGGTCCTCCAACATTTCCTTATTGCTTCCGAATTCACTGTAAATCCCGTATTTCAATTGTCTTCCAAAGGCATTGTAGAATTTTTCGTAGTTATCCCTATCAGTTTTTTGAAGCTCCAATAGCTCGTTCTTTATCTTATTCTTTATGTTCTTGGCAATAAGCTTCAGCTGCCTGTCATGCTGAAGGATCTCCCTGGATATATTAAGGGAAAGATCCTCGGAATCCACCATCCCTTTTACAAAGCTGAAATAGTCAGGCAGCAGGTCAGCGCATTTGTTCATTATCATTACACCCTTTGAATAGAGCTCCAGCCCTTTTTCATATTCCTTCGTATAATAATCGAAGGGAATCCTCTCGGGAATGAACAGTATCGCATTGTAGCTCACTGCACCGTCGGCGCTTATATGGATGTATTTGACAGGGTTGTCAAAGCCGTAATGCTTCTCGGAATAGAACTTCTCATAATCCTCTTTGGAAAGCTCATTTTTGTTTCTTTTCCATATGGGCACCATGCTGTTAATGATTTCTTCCGACTTATAGTCCTCGTATTCCTCTTTGCTTCCCTCTTTAAGGCGCTTTTTGACCATATCCATCTTTATGGGATATCTCACAAAATCGGAATACTTTTTGACAATATCCTTAAGTCTGTATTCATCAAGGTATTCGCTATATTTCTCATCCTCGGTGTCTTCCTTTATTTTCAGTATGACATCGGTGCCGACAGAATCTCTCTCCCAGGGCTCTATGGTATAGCCGTCAGTCCCCTTAGATTCCCATTTGTATGCATCATCGCTGCCATAGGCCTTACTGATTACCGTAACAGCATCCGATACCATAAATGCGGAATAAAAGCCTACTCCAAATTGGCCTATTATATCATACCCATCCTTGGGTTCATTTTCGCTCTTAAACGCCAGAGAGCCGCTTTTGGCTATTATCCCAAGGTTGTCGTCAAGCTCTTCCCTGGTCATCCCTATACCGGTGTCCGAAACCTTCAATATCCTGTTCTCTTTGTCAGGAACAACCTTTATGTAGTAATTGTCCTTATCAAAGCTTATGGACTCATCTGTCAGTGCCTTGTAATACATTTTGTCAATGGCATCGCTGGCATTGGAAATAAGCTCCCTTAGGAAAATCTCCCTGTGGGTGTATATGGAATTGATCATAAGATCCAGCAGCCTTTTGGATTCTGTTTTGAATTGTTTTTTTCCCATTAATATAACTCCTTCCGCAACAATATCTTTAATAGAGATTAGCACTCTATCCAATTGAGTGCTAATCTCTATTTATTATTTATCACAATTCAAATCCTCTGTCAAGGTATTATATCAATGTGGCTTTCACCACGGCATACCCGTCATACATGGAAAGGAGGCCGGGTTATTAGCTCCAGCCTCCCATTACTTTTGATAAACTACATTTCCAAATTGGGGAAGTAGATCTCCGTCCACTCTTCGAAGGTGTCTTCCATTCTGTTGTAATAGTGGCTGTTTATTGCTTCCTGCATTGCTTCGTAATACCACTTGGATTCGGACAGATCCGGGAACTTCCTTGCATCGGGGAGAATCTGTGCTTTGTGTACTCTTCTCTCCAGTACGTTATTGACTAAAGTTGCGAATTCAGCCCTTGTTATTTGTTTATCGGGTTCAAAGGTCCCGCTTGGATTGCCCTTTACCCATCCTTTTTCTGCTGCTGAATTTATATACTTGTTTGCCCAATGTCCGGCTATATCTGTAAATTTGTCGCCATCAAAGGGGCTCAGATTGTCAAACCTTGATGCCAATGCCGCCAGCTCGGCCTTCGTAATAGGCTTCTGTGGCTGGAAGGTACCGTCGGGATTGCCTTCAAGGATTCCGCCGTTTGCCAATGTAGCAATGTATTTCACTGACCATCTGTCTGCCTTCACATCTGTGAACTTATGGTCCAATGTCATTATTGAGCCTCTGTAATCCGTGGTAAGGAGCCTGTAGAATACTGCTGCCGCCTCTTCCTTGGTTATAAGGCCTTCCGGTCTTACTGTGTTGTCCGGATATCCCTGCAGGTATGCGAAGTGGTCAACTTTGTTCAGCTCCGGTATTGCCAAGGGGATCTCTTCAACCGGTACTTCGACTACGGGAGTGGGCCTTCCGCCACCGCCACCGCCACCGCCACCACCGCCACCGCCGCCGCTGCTGGACTTTGCGAAGAGGGCTGTGAAGGTCAGGTTGCTTGTTATGGGATTATTAATTGCAGCACCTGTGGGGATTGAGGGAGTCCACGCATCAAAGTAATAATCTGTATTTGCATTTGTTCCGGGCACTGTTATCCCTGCATCTTTCCAAGGAGTTCCATGCTCTACTGTGAAGGTCGGTGTTCCGCTGAGGGTTCCGTGCCCTCCGGATACAAAGCTTACTGTATATTTCTTTATTTTCCACTGTGCTATCAGGACTACATTAGTGGAAGGCATATTAAATTTGTCTCCCGGCTTGTAAACCTTTCCATACTCAAAATCGGAAATTGCCGGCTCTCCATCTGCAGTTGCCACCATCGCAGGATCTTCTCCTGATTTCCAACAATCAAATTCATATCCTTCCGGAGCTTTAAATCCATTAGGCAGAACTTCTACTACTGCACCGCAATCGTATTCATTAGGATCAACCTTGGTTTCCGTTCCTTCAGGATTGGAAAGGTAGGTCACTGTATACAACTGTTCTAATGATTCCCTATATCCGAACCATACTGTCTGTGTAGCTGCTGATGCTTGTAACAATACCTGTACTGTTCCTTCACTTCCGGTGCTTTCATTCCATACGTATTTTACATATTTATGCCCGCTTACTGACGGTTTTACAACATCGTAAGTTTGGTTAAAGGCCAGCGGATCATTCGAATAGCTCCCGTTGTAAAGCTCTTTTGCCTGATCTGGTCTGTCAACTACTGTACCTTCGGAGTTTATTGGCTGTCCTTCTTCGTTGACAAGATAACCCTTTATAAGAATGCTTCCGCCGCTTATGGAGACCTCCGGAACTTCAAAGTTGTCTGATGTATCTTTATTATTAACATCGGTGTATTCAAGTATTGTCTCTTTGTTAGTGGGGTACTTTATATCAGCATCTGCCTCTGCCTTGATCCTTACTATATAAGTCATTGTCGCGGGGCTGCCTTCCATTATGGTTCCGACAGTCCACTCTATTTTGTTAGTTTCGATTATTCTTGCAGTTCCCTGTGAGACTATTATCTCAATCTCTGCGCTTGCCAGGTCAAACATATCTCCCATAGGGTCAATGACCACTCCGTTTGTTGCTGCATATGCTATGTTCCCTGCAATTTCATCGAAAATAGCGTTCAATGATTCAAGATCAAAGGATGAATCATCCAGCTCATAATATCCGCTGTTCTGGCAATTGTTCAGTACATCTTCTCCGTTGCTGCCTGCATCCAATGCAATAGAGTAAATATCTGTCCCTTTATCTTTGGCTAGGCCTGCCTCGTAAATAGTGGCTACACCGTTATTAGCAGGGAAGGTTGTAGTAATGTCCCTTTTGCAATTAGGGCACTTAATCACATAGCGAGAACCACTTCCCAATGTGAAGCTGCTTCCGCTGCCTACAATGCTGTTGTAATCAATTCCTGTTATTACAGGGTTATCATAGGTTATATCATGGTCCCACTGGGAATTATGTTGTATTGTAATTCCGCTGGCATCAGAAACCTTATAGCTGTAAGTTGGCTCTCCGTCCCCAAGAAGCACCATAATTTTGTTGTCGGCCTCTACAGCATCCAGAAGTATTTGGGCCTGGCGGATACCTGCCTGCATGTTGGTGCCGCCCTTTGCTTCGATACCGCCTATAATGTCTTTCAGATCCTCTATGCCGTCAAAACCTGTAAAGTTAGCGACCACTGCTGCTTCCTTGTCAAAGGTAACAACGGCTATTTCTGTATCATTGTTTTCTAATAGTAATTTGTCAATAAATTCTTGTGCCGCCAGCTTGGTGTTTGTCATCTTGCTGCCTTCCATGCTGCCTGACTTGTCAATTACCAGGACTACTCTGTTGCTTGCCTGGATATCCTTGCCTTCGATTGTCAGTGTTACCTGCCATTCGTCATCGTTGCCATCGACAGCGCTGGCTTCCTTCGTCAGGTTGATTGCTCCGTCATTGGGCCATTCTATTTTGCCGTCACCCTCTTTGCCTTCGTCCACTGCGGCAAAGAATCCCATTGTCTTAAGTTTGCGAGGATAATAAAAACCTGAAGCCTTTATGATACCGGTTGAGGGATTTGATAAATTATCCGGGTTATCCCCTAAGTCAATCTCTTTGTCGTCTT
>CAYURW010000137.1:0-5603 GCA_964447145.1 uncultured Clostridiaceae bacterium | reverse complement strand
CCGTTATAATGGATAACAAGATTGCGCTTTGCCCTTGTCATTGCAACATAAAGCTGGCGTTTCGCCTCATTTGTTTCACAGCTGAATTTGTCAAGAGCAATATAGACATTATCAAATTCCCTGCCTTTGGATCTATGCATTGTTGAAACAAAAATTGTTTCTGCACTTTCATCAAAAAAATCCTCCAGCCTTGATTCATAAATAAAAACTTTGAAGTCCGACATATATTTGCTTCCGGTATTAGTAAGCTCAAAATCCTTGATAATATTGCTGCACAAATCAAAATTCAAGCTATTTCTGTACTTATTCTTTAGTCTGCTTTTTGCCCTTGACCATAGTTCACCGCTTATTGTGTATGCTCCCTCAGAAAGGGCGAGGCAATCAACAAAAAACCGCACTTCCAAAATATCATATAAATTGAATCCTTCGTTTGATTGGATCAGTTTTGCGTTTATCCCGCTTCTTAAAAGAAGCCCGACAGCCAGCATGGCCTCATCGTTGGTGTGGGCCAAAACACAGGCAGTTCCTGAAATTCTTTCTGACAATAAATCGTCTACAAGGGGGGGGATCATATTATCGCCTGTATGCTGGACGACCTTAATACCTCCATTGTCCCTTTGAACTGCCACTATCTCAGTGCTTTTCAAGCGGGGCAAAATCCCCTTCAGGAACTGATTTGTAAAGCTGACTAAATTACTTTTGCTTCTGTAGTTTTCAATCAGCTCATATACCGCTGCCTGTTTCTCTTCTATAAGCCTCCGCAAATATTCCGAGCTTGAACCCCGAAACTCAAAGATATTCTGATCGTCATCCCCCACCGCAATTATGCGCATCCCCTCATTAAACTCCATCAATGCGCAGACCAATTCGAATTCATCTGCATCCATGTCCTGAGCCTCGTCAATTACCAATACAGTTTTTGTGATCCTTCCCGCTTCGATCTCTCCGCCCCTTATCTTCATTGTCGCCTCTTCTACAACCTTATCCGACTTTTCGAGATTGCCCACTTTTCCCAATAAATCGAAGCAATAGGAGTGAAATGTTTTTATTTCTATATAATTGGCCGCATTCCCTATAAGGTTTAGTAGACGCTTCTTGAACTCCGTGGCTGCCGCCCTTGAAAAGGTGACCATAAGAAGCTGTTCATGCTTTACATCCTCCATCATAAGCAGCGATGCCAGCTTGTGCACCAATATCCTGGTTTTGCCGCTTCCCGGGCCTGCTGCCACAACTATGTATTTTGATTCGCTGTCATTTATGATTCGAAGCTGTGCCGGGGATAATTCCCCAAAAATCTGCTGGAATTTTGAGAGTGTGATAGTTTTAACTATTTCGTCCTGTCGACTGCCTTTGAAATACCTATTCAAAAACAAGCTGTAACTCATTTGAAAATAATCATCAACAAACTGAAGGGCCGCCTTATAATCCTCTATCATCTTCCGGGCATATTCCCCTACAATATGTATCTGTTGCACCTTGCTCATATAAAAACGTTCAAGCTTACGATAATCTTCAACCTTGTACTGTTTTTTGGAATCCTTTTCAAGGCGTTCAATTGTAAGAGCATTATATACTACCATAAATCCCCCCTCAATTTTCAGGGCTTCTATTTTTGACAGGTAAAATAATGCATCTTCAATATCATCAAAGGATACTTTTGTGCCCAGCAATGCCTGTTCCCTTTCAAATTCATTTTTTATCTCCAGCTCCGAAAATTCAACCAAGGCCTCTTTCTGTTCTTTTAATCCCTCCGTTGGCCCACTCCTACTCTTTTCGTAGAGGTAATCAATAATGAATCTTGCCAATTCATATCGTCTTGTGAGTTTTTCTTCAAGCAGCTCTTTTCCCTGAAGAGGGATTACCCTGATTTGATTCCTTAAATGCCAATGAGTCTGTTTTTTAATCCAGTTCTTGACCGCCCAATAATTAAAAATTGTATTTAGTTTGGCAAGGGTCACATCCTTGCATCCAGCTTCCTCCACCTGACCGTTAAGCTCTTTGATATTGAAGATCTGCTGCTCGTCCCCAACAACGGAAATAAGAAATTTTTCTATTTGTTGGAAGTATTTAAGTATACTCCTGGAATGATTGCCGTTCCGATTTTTTTTTATGAAGGCTGTCAGGTCCTTTGAATCTGCCAGTATCTTTTCCTCCCTAAGAAGATTCACTATATGTATTACTTCTCCCTTTACAATCCCCAGCTGATCCGCTAAATAATCGACCCTTGCTTCTGCATCTTCATCATCCAAGCATTTCCCGCTTTTGCTGGAAAAAAGCCTTTTAATGATCCTTACCGCCATTACCCTCTGTTTGTCTTGAAACCTGCCGGATGCGTTTATTTTTTCAATGGCCTCCATTGCATTTTTTGCAAGAATACCGTTTGCAAATACTTTGGGCATATTCTGGCCCCGCTTCAAATATCCCGCATCCTCCAAGGCGGCAACGGCCGTCGTAACCCGTGTTTCAATTTCCTCCAAGCCCTCATCCCACCCTGCTTTCCGTGCAATCTCCAATGCAGATTGGGACATCTGCAGCCTGAATTTTGTCAGCTCCTTTATCGCCTTCCAAATCTGCTGTATTTCCTTAATGCTTATTTTAGTTTGATTAAGAAGTACAAAATGCTTATTTAGATCTTCATCATTAAAAAGTATATAACAGTCAGCAGATATCGATTCATCCCTGCCTGCCCTGCCCGCCTCCTGGACATAGTTTTCAAGAGAGTCCGAAATATCATAATGTATGACCATGCCTACATCCTTCTTGTCTACCCCCATTCCAAAGGCGGATGTTGCAACTATAATTCCTATTTCACCATTTATAAAAGCATCCTGGTTTTCTATCTTTTCCTTTTTATCCATTTTCCCATGATATGGCTTTGCCGGGTAACCGTCCTCAGTCAGTCTTTGGGCCAGTGAAAATGCCCTTCTTACCCTGGACACATATATTATAGTGGGGCATTTTTTCCCCTCAAGCAAATTTCTTAAGGAATTGTATTTTTCTTCCTCCCCCTCCTTGCTGAATACCCTGTATCTAAGGTTGCTCCTCCTCGCTCCTGTGGTATACAGCTCAAGATGAAGAGACAGCCTGTCCCTGAAATACTTTAATATATCATCAATGACATTTGGTTTTGCAGTAGCTGTAAAACAGGAGACGGGAATAGCCTCCCCAATATTTTTCTTATCCTGGATCTGTCTGATAAAATCTCCAATATAGAGGTAATCGACCCTGAAGTCCTGTCCCCAGGCAGAAAAGCAGTGGGCCTCATCAATAACAAAACGCACTACGTTTCTCATCAGGAGCAGCCTCTCTATTGTCTTTGAACGAAGGGATTCCGGAGAAATATAAAGGATAGATGCAGATCCGTCACTGACCCTTTCGATAGATTTTGCCCTTTCTATGGGATCGAGAAGCCCGTTTATAGTAACTGCCTCAGTAATTCCTATTTTTTCTAAATTGTCAACCTGATCCTTCATCAAGGACTGCAAAGGAGAAATGACCACAGTCAGACCCTTGGTGCTTGCTCCGCTCATTAAGGCAGGAACTTGAAATGTAATGGACTTTCCGCCGCCAGTGGGGAAAACAGCCAGAAGTGACTTGTTATCCACTGCGGCCTTGACAACCTGTTCCTGCAGAGGTTCTCCCTCATATTCCCTATATGAGTTATAGCCAAAGAACCTTTTTAGCCCTTTGTGTATGTCAAGGGCTTCATTGCAGTAATGACAGCCCACAAGACAAGGTTTGCCCTTCAGCAGAAACATTATGCTTTCAACCGCAGGATAACTCTTCAAAACCCATGGGGGGATAATGGAATACCTATCATTTGCATTAATGAGAACCAGGCAGTAGGACAATTCGATGGGGTATTCGGATATGATTCTTCTAAGGTTTGCATTTCCACAAATACAGTCCTGGAAATGCCATCGGATCGCTTCCTCCAGATCTGCTTCGGTTTCATTGTAATCAATATAGTGGAAAAAGCCCTTGTACTCTTTTTTGCTTTTCAGTAGATGACATAATATCCTCTTCAGGCCTTTCAGCATTTGATTAAATGCCGTGACCTCGTCAAAAAATAGGTCCATGACTTTTTTTGAATCGTTAAGGGGATTATTGACATCCTCCGTCTGCAGCTTATCGTCCTTTAGTAATGCATGGTAGGGCTTAGCTGGAAATAAAAGAGGAGAAAGGTGCAATGTGTCTACATAATGCAAGTTGTCAAGACCGTTTTTTTCTATTGAACCTTGCAGATACTTAAGGTCATGATTGAAAATATTATGGCCGCAAATATATTGGGATCCCCTAATAAACTCAGTAAACCCTGCGACAGAGCCAGAGTGGAATGAACTGCCGTCACTCTTGATGCTGCCTATGTCAAGGATTTTACCGCTATTTGCATCAATTTCAGTATCAAAAAAAACTATGGGTTTCATTTCATCTGATTCCCCTCTCTTTTATAGCTGTCCTCATGCAACTGCTTTTTCTCATTTTCATCGCTTATCGGCAAATAGATTAAGTTAATAGGCTTTCACTCGGTACGATTTAATACGATTTAATACGATTCAACAGGCTGTCACCTAATGCAGGTCATATCCTCCTTAAGCTTGTTGAATATATGCCTTGGCCTTCTAATAAACTCAGCAACCGGAACTTTATTTATTGGCTTTCCATCATCCTTACAAACTAAGATATCCCCGTTATTTATAAAAACCGAAATCCCGTTATCGAGCCTGAACCCAAGGTTGTGCTCATCGTTGTTTATTGCTGTATCACCGGATATGCGCTTAAGCTCCTGCAACAGGCGGTATTGTTCTTCTGACCTGATATTAAACAGTTCATATGAATCACGACAATTAAGAAACAAGAACATATTTGTATACTTAGGATTATACACACTCTCATCCCGGATTCTTATAGCGACATCCAGTTCCTCCCATTCCTTTACATCGAACCTATAATAAAGCACATCTCCATTACGACTTGACATCGGCACCGGTATGTCCTTGCGCTTGCATATTACTGTCCTGGTTACTGTGCCATAATAACGGATTCCGGCCCTATTCCCAAACTTTGACGCAGACTGATATAATGCAATATATCTTATAGGCAGGTCATTTTCTGAAATTGCCCTTACAGGTATATGGTAAAATTGCTTATCAAGGTTGCTCTGAAGCTGTTCTGCATTTTTCATAGACCCCACCAGCATATCCCTTATAGACCAGTCTACCCTTGCCAGTTTGTGTTCAATACCCCGGGGCAACGGTGTGCGTTCAAAAGCCGATTCCTTCGAATCCATAATCAGCTCTGTCAGCAGCTTCTCGACCAGCTCTATCGCTCCAGGCAAAAACGGCAATCCGCCTATATTGACCGTTTCGATGCTTTTATAAAATTTGTGATTGGTGTACTCTTTTACCTGGGAGTATGGGAAAAGCACATATGCACCAAACATAGTTTTTTCGAAGGCAAACCGGGATGGATTATTACTTTCATATACAATAGAATCCCTATAACGGTGCATAGTGTTAATGTCCTCAACCTTGGGGCCGGGTTTGGCATCAGGATATCCTGTACCGGGAGCTGCGGGATCTATTCGATATTTTGCATCAAAT
>CAYURW010000136.1:4026-5664 GCA_964447145.1 uncultured Clostridiaceae bacterium | reverse complement strand
GTATAGGAGGGTGCAATCACTATTTCCAGGAAAATCTTGCTCAATTCAGAGGCCGTCCTTGCGTCCACTTCTCTGTTCAAGGCCGCTATTCCGCCAAAAATAGACACAGGGTCTCCTTCATAGGCTTTTATGTATGCCTCATATATGTCCTTCCCCACTCCTACTCCGCAGGGATTTGCATGCTTTACAGCCACAACGGCGGGTTCGTCAAATTCCTTCAAGGCCTCCAGGGCTGCATTTGCGTCATTGATGTTGTTGAAGGAAAGCTCTTTTCCGTGAAGCTGAACTGCCGCCGCAATACTCCCCGCTGCAGGCCGCATTTCTTTATAGTAAGCCGCTTCTTGGTGAGGATTTTCCCCATACCTGAGGTCCTGCACCTTTTCAAAGGTCATTGTCACCGTCTCCGGATATTTGGGCAATCCCGCCTTTTCCCAGAGATAATTGCCGATAAGAGTATCATAGCTTGCCGTGTGGGAAAAAGCCTTTGCCGCCAGCTCCAGCCTTGTGGCTTCGGATGTGTCGCCGCCGCCCCTTATTTCCTCCAGCACCTTCGGATAATCCGTAGGATCTACCACCACAGTGACATATTTGTTATTTTTTGCTGCAGACCTTACCATTGAAGGGCCGCCTATATCTATATTCTCAATGGCTTCGGAAAGCCTGACCCCTTCCTTTTCGATGGTTTTTCTAAAGGGGTAAAGATTTACGACTACCATGTCTATAGTCTCGATTTCAAGCTTTTTCAGAGTATCCATATGATCTTCATTTTCTCTTATGGCCAGCAAGCCTCCGTGAATATTGGGATGAAGTGTTTTTACCCTGCCGTCAAGACATTCGGGATAGCCTGTTACCTCCGAAATGCCTGTTACTTCGATTCTCGCCTCGCCTAATGCCTTTGCCGTTCCGCCGGTGGATATTATCTCCACCCCTAATTTTGCCAGTTCCCCGGCAAACTCTGTAATTCCCGTCTTGTCGGATACACTTATCAATGCCCTTTTTATCATATCAAATTTGCACCTCTTCCTTTGCTATTATTACCTTTCGCCCTTCTATCCTAAGCCTGCCTCCGCAAAAAAGTCCCACCGCCTCCGGCAGCAGCCTGTGCTCCACTTCAAGCACTCTGGCAGCCAATGACTTGGGGGTGTCTTCCCCATATACCGGCACAGCCTCCTGAAGTATGACCGGACCGCTGTCTGTGCCCTCATCTACAAAATGGACAGTAGCTCCGGAGACCTTCACTCCGTATTCCACGACTGCCCTGTGCACCCTTTCTCCGTAAAAACCCTTTCCGCAAAAAGCCGGAATCAATGAGGGATGTATGTTTATTATCCTTCCTTCATAGGCCTTTATAAGCTTTGCCTCAAGAATGGAAAGGAACCCCGCAAGCACGACCAGTTCTGTCCCTGCTCCCTCCAGTTCCGGAATAAGCATATCCTCAAGGCGACCCCTGGGGATAAAAACCGCCTTTATTCCATTTTTTCTTGCCCTTTCAAGGGCATAGGCATTTTCGCAGTCAGATATGACTACTACTATTTCCCCGTTTATTTCTCCCTTTTGCACGGAATCTATGATTGACTGCAGATTGGTCCCTCCCCCGGACACAAGGACGGCTATCCTTACCTTCCGCAAAGCTCTATC
>CAYURW010000136.1:0-3999 GCA_964447145.1 uncultured Clostridiaceae bacterium | reverse complement strand
TTCCTCTTTCTTAGCTGCCAGGACCAGTCCTATACCCATATTAAATGTGTTGTACATCTCTTTTTCTTCTATATTCCCAAGTCTTTGAATAAGGCCAAAAATAGGGGGCATACCCCAGCTTCCGCGCCTTATGGCAGCTTTGAGTCCTTTGGGCACTATTCTCGGGATATTTTCAATAAATCCTCCACCCGTAATATGGGCAATTCCCTTTATCCTATGTTTCCAGATCAGCCCCTGCACTGTTTTGACATATATCCTGGTAGGCCTCAGGAGTTCTTCACCCAGATTGCAATCAAGCTCGTCGAATTTTGCCGAGATATCGTATTTCCCCATTTCAAAAAAGAGCTTGCGAACCAGGGAAAAACCGTTGCTGTGGAGACCGCTTGAGGCTATGCCAATAAGAGCATCCCCTTCGCATATATCAGAGCCGTTAATTATATTGCCCTTATCCGCTATTCCAACCGCAAACCCGGCTAGATCATATTCTCCGACCTTATAAAAACCCGGCATCTCCGCCGTCTCTCCCCCAATTAAAGCGCAGCCTGCTTCAATGCAGCCATCGCATATGCCCTTTACTATATCTGCAGTAATTCGGGGCTCTATCTTGCCGGTCCCTATGTAATCCAGAAAGAACAGGGGTTTTGCCCCGTGGCAGGCTACATCGTTGACGCACATTGCCACACAGTCGATGCCTATTGTATCGTGCTTCCCCGTCATAAAGGCTATCTGAAGCTTTGTCCCCACTCCGTCCGTACCGGAAATCAGCACCGGCTCCTTGCAGCCGTATCCGGAAAGCTCAAAAAATCCGCCAAAGCTCCCCAATTCCCCAAGGACTCCGGGTATCATCGTGCGCTTTGTATGCTGTTTTATAAGCCTGACGGACTCATAACCGGCCTCAACGTCCACTCCCGAGGCCTTGTAAGTCAGTTTTTCATCCATAGGATCAGTCCTTTCCTTAGATAGTATTATAGTCGGGTATCTCCATTGGATACCTGCCGCATTTTGCATCAGGTACATACTTCCTGTATCAAGACTGCATTTTACAGTCCGTCGGGTATCTCCATCGGATACCTGCCGCAGAAGCATGCTGTGCAGAAGCCTTCCCCACTGCTTCCTACCGACTCGAGCAACCCTTCAATGCTCAAATAGCCCAGACTGTCTGCGCCAATTTTTTTCTTGACAGCTTCTGCCAGCCTTGATGCTCCGACAAGCTCCTTCCTATTTGGAGTATATATTCCAAAGTGGCAGGAGTGTGTGACTATAGGCGAACTTACCCTTACATGCACTTCCTTTGCCCCCGCATCCTTGAGAGCCTGAACGATTTTTTTACTGGTGGTGCCCCTTACTATGCTGTCATCGACCATGACCACACGTTTTCCCTTTATATTGGCCTGCAGGGGGTTCAGCTTCAGTGCTACCCCAATTTCCCTGCTGACCTGGGAGGGCTGTATAAATGTTCTTCCGATATATCTATTCTTTATCAGTCCCACTGCGTAGGGTATCCCGGATTGCTTTGAATAGCCTATTGCAGCAGGAGTACCTGAATCAGGCACGCATATTACCACGTCGGCCTCCGCAGGCTGCTCCTTTGCCAGTATCATCCCCGCATTTTCCCTGGCCTGGTTCACGCTTATCCCGTCCATAATGCTGTCCGGCCTGGCAAAATAAATATATTCAAATATACACTTGGATTCTTTTGCAACAGTACCACAGTGGATGGACTTTATACCGTCCTCCCCTATGATTACAATCTCCCCGGGCTCAACATCCCTGATAAAGGTCGCCCCTATGGTGTCCAGGGCACAGGTTTCTGAAGCCAGCACATAACCGTTTCCTATCCTGCCTATTATAAGAGGCCTCAATCCATAACTGTCCCTTACCCCTATAAGCTTGTCGTTGGTCATAATCACCAGGGCATAAGAACCCTTTATCAAGTCCATCATATTCAGTATGGCATCCTCAATGGCAACCTTGTAGTTCCTGGCAATAAGGCCTGCAATAACCTCACTGTCCGTAGTGGTTGCAAAAATCATTCCCTGATCCTCCAGCTGCTCTCTTACCGAGTCCGCATTTACCAGATTCCCGTTATGGGCCACCGCAATATTTCCATTCTTATATTTGACCAGAAGAGGTTGTGCGTTTGCCGCAAAGTTCTCCCCCGATGCGGAATACCTTACATGGCCTACGCTTACATCACCCTTCAGTAAATTCAGAATCTTGTCGTCAAAAACCTCCGATACAAGACCCATCTCCTTATAGCAGGTGATTATCCCATCCCTGTTCACGGCTATTCCGGCGCTCTGCTGGCCTCTGTGCTGCAAGGCAATGAGGCCATAATAGGTAAGGCTCTCTATTTCCATATTGCCTTTATCGTATATGCCTATAATTCCACACTCTTCCCTAAGCTTATCTCCATTTATAAATACATCATTATACATTTTTTATCTCCCATTCGTGATTTTGCGCCGCAAGCCCCTGCTATTTTATGTCGCAAGTCCATTTTCATATTATGTCACAAACACATACTATTTTGCGCTGCAAGCCCCTGCTATTTTGCTTCGTAAGCTCATTGCTTTATTGTTTTGCGCCGACTATTCCAGTTATCTTGTAATACAAGAGCTGAGCTATAGGCTTGTATCAGTGACATACCCCCTCCACCTGCGTTTTGCTAAGGGGTGGGTGCTTCTTGTGTGTAATATAGAATACTCCAGTAAACAACTAATTAAAAATAACGTATAACCTTTGGCGTATTCTATGAATCAAGGAAAACATTTTAGGATATCCAAAGTATAATTAGCTGATGTCTATCCTAAAATGTATTGGTTAAAATATCTCTTCTTTGATTTTCTCGTCCTTTTTCATTACATCCTGTTTCATTTTTTCTTTATGGGCTTTAAGCTTCTCTTTTAAGAACCCATATTTAATGGATAAGATCTGTGCTGCAAGGAGCCCGGCATTTTCTGCTCCGTCCACTGCAACGGTCGCCACGGGTATTCCCGAAGGCATCTGCACAATTGACAGAAGAGAATCCAACCCGTCCAAAGTCGAGGACTTTATAGGTATCCCAATTACGGGAAGGGTCGTAAATGCCGCCAGCACCCCGGGAAGGTGCGCCGCTTTACCTGCTGCGGCAATAATGACTTCAAAGCCGGTTTTCTCTGCGTCCTTTGCATACTCTGCCGCCCTGTCCGGTGTCCTGTGGGCGGACATCACACTGACCTCAAAATCGATCTCAAAGGCCTTGAGGACTTCTATTGCTTTCCGAACTACCGGCAGATCCGAATCGCTGCCCATGATCACTGCAGCCTTTGGTTTATCAATAGATATAATAATCACTTCCTTTGTAAAATTTTTTGTATAGTGTTGTAACTTCAGCCTATAAGCATTTCATTTATCTGCTATTGCAGCTGCAGCCTATAAGCATTTCGTTTATCTGCTGTTGCAGCTGCAACCTATGGCATTCCGTTTATCTGCTATTGCAGCTGCAACCTATGGCCTTCCGTTTATCTGCTATTGCAGCTGCAACCTATGGCCTTCCGTTTATCTGCTGTTGCAGCTGCAACCTATGGCCTTCCGTTTATCTGCTGTTGCAGCTTAGCTAAAATATTTGATTCCTGCTTCGAATATTCTCTGATCCTTATTCCCAGGCACATTTTTGCCTATGTTGTCACCGATCCTCTCCGAATGCCCCATCTTTCCAAATACTCTTCCATCAAGACTTGTTATTCCTTCTATCGCTTCTGCAGAACCGTTGGGGTTAAATGCCGGGTCGTATGTCGGATTGCCCTCCAAGTCTACATATTGAGTAGCGATCTGACCTTTATTTATGAGCTCTGCTATCATTTCTCCACTTGCCACAAATCTTCCTTCCCCGTGGGATACCGCAACTGTATGAATATCTCCTGCCTTGGAGCCGCCCAGCCAGGGGGATAATGTCGATGCCACCTTTGTCCTTACCATACAGGATATATGATGCCCTATATTATTAAAGGTAAGAGT
>CAYURW010000135.1:0-5669 GCA_964447145.1 uncultured Clostridiaceae bacterium | reverse complement strand
CAAGCTGGTAAAGCTTGCAGGAGAAGACCCTGAATGTTTTCACAGGTTTGTAGACAATTACAGGGCAATGCTTCCCAAAGCCCCGGGATATGCACCTCTGGCTGAAGGGGAGTACTATTATGAAAGCAACAGGTTTACTGATGCGATTCCCTGCCTGCTTTCGGCAATGAATGAAGCAATTGACGCCGGATGCCCCGGAGCACTTATACCTGCAGTGGCGACAATTGCACGAATAAAGAGGGCACAGGGGGATCCGGACGGAGCATTAGCTGTCGTGCAGGAACATGAAGGATGGCTTCGGAAGCAGGGGAAACCCCATTGGATTTATTTGCTTAATGCCTTTAAGACCCGTCTATATGTTGATTCCGGAGACATGGAAAAAACGGATAAGTGGTTTGCTTCATGTAAACTCGGCATATATCATGAAATAAGTCGGACAAAAGAATTTGAGCTGATTACGTATGCAAGGGTTTTGATAGAGAAGGGCCTGTTGAATGATGCGGACATATTGCTCAAAAGACTTCTGGTTTTCGTCGAAGGAGCGGCACGGCTTCACAGTGAGGTTGAAATACTTAATTTACTGGTTGTTGCAGCTGCCAAAATGGGCAATGAAGAGCATTCAATGAGCTGCCTTGAAAAGGCTCTGAAAATAGGCAGTGAGGAAGGATATATGAGAAGCTTTGCAGATGAACTTGCATCTATGTGGCATTTGCTGAAAATGTATATAAGACTCCGGGGAAAGCAGAATGAACTTGCAATCTATGCCGGCAGACTGTTTAAGCTTGAAGCATATAGTGCAAAGGTGACAAAACTGGCGAAAGGCGGAAGCAGGTATTTGACAACACTGCTTACTCCCCAGGAAAACAAGGTTTTGCAGCTCCTTGCGTTCGGAAGGTCAAATATTGAGATAGCGGAGGAATTGGGTATAGCCCTTAGTACCGTAAAATATCATAATGTTAACCTTTTCGGAAAGCTGGAGGCTAAAACCCGCCTTGAGGCGATTAATAGGGCAAGAATGTTGGGACTGCTTGATTGAAAATTCCATAGACTGGTTAATATATATGTCGTGAAAAAGATTTATCATTACAAAATTAGTTGATGCGTCTAATTTTGTACTATCAAATATGTATTTTTCACGACATATGAATGGCGGAAAATGTTTCGTGCCATTTGAATTCAATGTAATTTGTTTGGCACGAAACATATAGTAAACGATTGCTGTGCTGATGCTGTGCAGGCAATCTTTTTTTATTCCAAAAACTATGGAGAATCATAGGGAACCTATACTTTAGTATGGGGTAAGGAAAGACGTTATGCTCTATAATATTTATACCAATCATAGATTTATGCGGCCTGAATGCATAGCACTTAACGGCCGGCCTATAATTCTGGACCTGGGCTGAACCGATTATCCCGGCTTCTTTCAGTATGAGAAATGAGCCTAAATAAGCAGATTTAATGATAAGTTTTGTAAAGGGGGAGAAAAATGAAAAGGCGGTATATAAAAAGAATATTGTCGCTTCTTATGACTTTATGCATTGTAGTCTCTGCATTACCACCTTTGACTATAACTGTTGATGCAGAGGAAAGCGATGACAAGACCAGCATGGGAATAGCAGGGGGATGGGGCTTTGACACATCACAGCCGGAAAGCTCCAAAGAGCGTGAAGCTTTTGGGGAAAACCCAATAAAGGCATATGAGGACACCGTAACCATCTTCGGCGAAGTGCCGTTGGAGATTGCTGTGACAGGCAGCAGTATCTCCTTATATGATGATTATCGTATATATAATGAGGAAGAAAGAGGAGATATCTATTATTATGACAATATCGAAGCCAGGCAGTATTCCCACAAGCTGCAGATTGGAAACAGCGGCGGGTATGATAATGTCCGCGATATCACCTGGGCAAGTGAAAAAGATGTCCGGCCTGCCACAACCGTAGCGGCCGACATGGATGGTGACGGTGTGGATGAAATCGTACGCTACTTTATTGATATCAATTATAACGGGAGTGATATAAATAAACGTGATGGAGATATAAAAGATTTCAATGCCGGGGTCGCAGGGTACAGTGCGGATTTCAGGCTGCAATGCATTAATTCTCAAACAGGCACGAATATTGACCGGCTTAAGCTTCGCACCGTGTCAAAAACAACCATACCGGACTTTTTCATTCCCGACAGTATTTACTATTGGAGTTCTTACATGCAGATAACTGCAGGCGACTATGACGGCGACGGCAGGGAAGAAATTGCTGTTGCAGTTCCCGGCAGCTCAAGAAGCTATGGGAATATATATATTTACGGGATGGAGGGCGGCAGCTTTGTACAGGAGTATTCATCTGAAATCATATTTTACTCATGTTTTGGAAGTAAGGATAATCAAAAACAATTTACAGCCATTCATCTTGCATCCGGCGATGCGGACAATGATAAAATTGACGAACTCGTATACACCCATACCAGGGACTTATTGACTGTAGATGAAAACAGTACTATGAGAATTATTGATTATAAAAACGGCGCTTATACATCCGCCACCAGCAGGACGATAAAATTCGGGAACAATGAAATCAATGAACATCTTGTGGGTAATGCGGGCATTACGGTAGGGGACATAGACAACGACGGTTTAAACGAGGTTATTGTCGGTGGTTTTATGGTAAATAAAAATGAACAGGATGCCATGTACACCTTTATCAAGGAAGACGGAACCACTAAAGAATTCAAGTATTATCACGAGCTGGCCATGTCATATATGAAATATGACAAAAATTCAAAAGCCTATGGGAACTTTAAAGGCTTTACAGTTTTTCGCGAGGAAGAGGATACAGCCTGGACTGCTGCCGGCGGCAATGATACCAGATACAACGGCGACCCGGCTCTTAAGCTATCCAGCAGCGCCCGGTACAGAAATGCGCAAAATTGGACCATGCCCATACAGTCGGTGAGTCTTACCGGATATGTAAACGGCAGAACCAACGATCAGATTTTCTTTGGAAATTGCATGTATTATTTTGATGCCGGCTCAGGGAAATTCATGGTATATGATGACAGCGGCAAGGCAGACGGCAGTACGGTTGCATATAACAGCTTCAATGCACCCGTATCTGCTATTACCTCATTGATTCGCGGAAGCTTCCTGGCTCCGGGAGAAGCATATGTAAAAAGCGAAGGCAGGGAGCAGCTTCTTATTTCGTATGCCAGGAAAAACAGCCTTGATCATAATCACCACTTTGAGATTGCAATGATGTATGAGAGTTCGGCCGGTACTTCCATGGATGTGCAAAAAAAGGTAAACTATCTTGCCAGGACAGGGTCTGATAATTTTTATCAGCTTGATTTCTATCCCACGGTTTGTGCCCCCAATATGGACAATGATGCGGTTTTTATACAATATATCGGTTATGAGTTTACCTATTCCAAGCCGGAGGTATTGACGGTGCTTGCATCAATTCCCTATTATGAGGATATTTACAATGCCTATCCCATATGGGAACCCGGTTCCACCTATCTCAGCAAGTCCTCGGGCACCTCACAGACAGACATGGGATTTACCGAATTCAGTCTGGGGGTGGTATTTGAGTTTTGAACAGGATATAAGCTTTTTGGGATTAAAAATAGCTTCTTTTGAGATGGAGGTAAACGTTTCTGCCAACATCAGTCATGAATACAGTCATACTATAGAAAGAGAAAGCTCCGTTACATATGAAACCAACGGCGGGCAGGACTCCGTAGTAATGGTGTCCTCGCCCCTGGACATGTATTATTATAGATATTATGAGGAAAACGCAACCTATTCAACAGCATATCCCCATGCCGTAAAAAGCGACCCAACCACTTGGGGTACTATGGCTGTCTCACTCCCAAGCGCACCGCAAACTCTGGTATTCCCGGTTGAGAGGTATAATGAGCTTGCCGGAAAATTCGATATGGATATTATTGACAGTGACTTCTGGATTCATAACTCAGGGGATCCCGGCACGTATCCCACCTCTGTAAGCCAGTTTAAGAATGCCGGCAATATATTGTCTTCGGACAGCAGTATCAGCGCTACATCAGGTTCCGGTTCGGTGACTACCGAGCTTACAATCAGCGAAAGCGTCGAGAATGCCTATACTGTTTCCCTCACCATGGGGGCGCGTGTCGGTGCGGGTGCCGGCGGATTTACCATGGGAGCAACATTTGAAAACACTTTGGGTTTTGGCGGAGCCAAGGCCAGCTTCAGGGGAACTACAATTGGGGCTACTATAATGAATTTTCCGAGCGATAATTATGATACCTCCAAGTACTCACTAACCACAAGGCTTCATTCGTACATGACGGAATTTAACGGTAAGAATATAATGGTGTTGTATTATACCGTATCTCAGGTAATGGGACTGCCAAAGCTGCCTGACAATTTTCATGCAGCCGGCAGAACAGCCGGAAGCATCAGCCTGGCCTGGGAGGTACCGGAAATAATAAGCTATGCCCTGAGACCAAATAATTTTGAACTGCACAGGTATGACAACTATTACAAAAAGTGGTTTGTATTGGATGATAATATTTCAGTACAACCGGGTACTAATTTTTATACCGATACAGATGTTTACCCCAGTGAAATCTATAAATACCGCCTGATTGCAGAGGATGTCACAGGCAGCAGGACTAACTCGGTGACATTAGAAGCAAGCACCCTTCCCACCGGCGCCCCGCCGGTAATAGTCTCACAGCCCAGAGATGCCAAAGCGGGAGCGGGAGGCAGCGCTGTCTTCGGTATAGTGGCTGAGCTGCCGGAAAATGTTGATCCTGCAAGATTATATTATCAATGGTATCAGCGTAAAAGTGACAGCGACAGTTGGAGTGCCGTATCCGGTGCCAATGAGAAAACATTGACACTTGCCGGCGTCAGCATGGAAATGAACGGTTACCGGTATTATTGTGAGGTGACACGGCTTATTAATAACAGTTTCCCTTTAACTGCAAGCAGTGCTGCAGCCAGGCTGGGGGTTACGGAACAGCCCCCAGTGCTATATACAATAAACTATTCAGCCGGAATTAACGGCAGCGTTTCAGCTTTGGAGGCAGGATACGGGGGCAATTATGCCATAAGCCCAGGAAGCCGTCTCTATGAACAGACCAAGGTAGAGTTTACGGCAAGTCCCAATATTGGCTACAGGGTGAATCAGTGGACAATAAACGGAACATCTGTTGAAGGCTGTACCGGCAACAATCTGACAATCGACAGTTTATCCGAGGATATTATTGTAAATGTGGGCTTCACCTATTCTACCTATGACATTATCTTTGATATTGCGGAGAATGAGGAGGAAGGCCAGGGTGATGCTGTCTGGGGCAGCATCAGCGCCAAATATGCCGGTACCTATGTGCTGCCGCAGGGGGAGGCTACCTCCGTTGCAGCTCAGATGCCAGTCACATTTACCGCCGCTCCTGCAATCGGCGATATAAAATACACAGTAAAGCAGTGGACAGTAAACGGTGAAACAGTAAAAAACGATAATGGAAGTATATTCATCGGTAAAACCTATACTGTAGAAGCTCTTTCCGAAGACACCGCGGTTTTGGTTATGTTCGCAAAAGCGGTGGAATATAATATTTCGGCAGCTTCCGAGATCAGTAATACGGATGTGGCTTACTTCGACAACGGAACCATTACTGTCCGTGAT
>CAYURW010000134.1:0-5673 GCA_964447145.1 uncultured Clostridiaceae bacterium | reverse complement strand
TCTTGAATTTATAAAAAATGAAGAACAGATAAGAGTCCTGGGGATTCGCCCCTTGAAGGGAATACTCCTTTCCGGACCTCCGGGCACAGGTAAAACCCTGCTGGCCAAAGCGGCAGCGCGGTATACAAACTCAGTATTCCTCTCCGCCAGCGGATCAGAATTTGTTGAAATGTATGTTGGAGTAGGGGCTCAAAGGGTGCGGAGGCTTTTTGATCAGGCGAAGCAAATGGCAAAAAAACAAGGTAAGCCGGGGGCCGTTATATTTATAGACGAAATTGAGGTTCTTGGGGGAGCAAGAGGGCAGACCCACGGGAATCAGGAGCATGACCAGACCCTGAATGAGCTTTTGGTACAGATGGACGGCATTTCACCTTCGGGAGAAGTTAAGATCCTTGTGATCGGTGCGACAAATCGTTCCGACATGCTGGATACAGCCCTGCTCCGACCCGGAAGGTTTGACCGTCTGGTACAGGTGGATCTTCCTGACAGTAAGGGACGCCTTCATATACTTAAGCTGCATACAAGGAACAAGCCCCTTGCAACCGAT
This sequence comes from uncultured Clostridiaceae bacterium, assembly GCA_964447145.1. GTDB lineage: Bacteria > Bacillota > Clostridia > Lutisporales > Lutisporaceae > BRH-c25. Next base: position 5,126 of record CAYURW010000134.1, on the reverse strand, counting down.
GTCTCCATTGACTCTTTGGCCAGGGACACCTTCGGATTCTCCGGAGCACAATTAGAGAGCGTCGCCAATGAAGCCGCCATCATGGCTTTGAGGGAAAATGCCGGTTTGATCTGTTCCCGCCACTTCAGGGATGCCATAGAAAAGGTAATGCTGGGAGAAAAGCTTGACAGGCTTCCCAGCAAGGAGGAGAAGCACAGGATCGCAGTACATGAGTCAGGTCACGCAATTATAGGGGAGCTTATGCATCCCGGCTCTGTGGCCAGTGTCAATGCGGCTTCCAGGAGCAATGCCCTGGGTTATGTGCGCCACACTCAGGAGAACGACATGTACCTTTACACCTACAGCCAGCTTAGGTCAAGAATTGCAACCGCCCTTGCAGGGACTGCAGCGGAGGAGATTGTATTCGGCGACAGAAGCACAGGGGGCTCCAGCGATTTCAAGCATGCATCGGATATGGCAAAACAGATAGTATACAGCGGAATGTCGGAGCTTGGAATAATTTCTGCGGAGGACATCCCCGATGAAAAACTTCATACGGCTGTAGCAACAATACTAAAGGAAGTCGAAGTAGAAACCCTGGAGCTTCTTTTAACCCATAGGGCTGTTTTGGAAAAAGTATCCGGATTATTGCTGGATAGGGAATCTATATCTGGAGATGAACTAAGAGCTGTCTTAGGTAATATTATTAAGGCGGAACAAACTGCATGAATTAATGGCACTTACGACCGTAAGTGCCATTGCTGTTTCAATCTGTATTCTAATATGCTGCAATATGCCCAATGCCAATCCGTGCACCTATATGCTGCAATATGCCCTAAAATGCGAAGGCTTCTTCAAAGCGTGCATAATTCAACATCTTGCTATCCCTGAGCAGCATCAAGCCCACAAAGCCATCCCTGATCATTTTTTCCTGCCTCTCCAGTTCCAATATGGGTATGCTCAGAAGCTCTATAGTCTTATTGAGGGACTTCAGCTCCAAATTCCTGTGTAGTATGAATCTCCACATCCCGTCTTTTCCACTTTTATCGGTCCCGTATTTTTTCTTGAGGGCTTTTATTATCAGTCCGTTCTTCATTATATTATACAGACTGTATATATTCTGTGGTGATACCGTACAAAGAAGATGGTTGTAGCCGGACTCTTTGATAGTAGGTATAATTGTCTGCAGAGTCAGACTCTGCAAGGAATTGCCCCTGTATTCGGGGTGCACTACCGTTGTTTCCAGGTGGGCTACCTTGGGCAGGTCCCTTTTGCTCATGTTTATATCGTTGCCTAAATTCTTCTCATCCTGCCCCGGAAATCCTACGTAGCGGTATGCTATCAAATCCTTTTTCCCGTTGAATACACCTATTATTTTTGCTCCCTGCAGCATATCATCGTATATTTCCTCGTAGGAATCCATGTAAAGAACCTGCTTGTTGGGAAGCTGGTCATATACATATCCCTGGAGAGCAACGACATCTCTGAGCTCTTCTTTTGCCATAAAACGCATGGTATAACTATCCCGCTCCGTCCTTCCGTCTTTGTGTTTGGTAAGTTGCCCGGTCCTTAATATCATTATGCCGCCTCCTTTCAAAATTACACTGTTGTATTGTATGCTTGACAACTTATGTTTATACCTCAAGTTGTTAGTATAATTAATATTATCATAACAACTCTATGGTGTCAAGCAAGTTGTCAGCAAAAAATAAAAAAAATTAGCCGTTCTTAGCTGTTCAATTGACATAGTAAATACAACTAATGAGCCGCATTTGCTACCCATGGACCATTTTCAAAGTAAATTCTGGCGCAGGCGCAATTGCATTGCACAAAAGCCGCAATCAGTACTACTGTTTGTTTATATATTTTTTTACCTTATCGGTTATGTCAGCATAATTTCCTACATAGAGAATAATGTCATTGGCATAAAACACCAGCTTCGGCCCCGGAGACAGATACAAATGGCCCGAACGATTTATTCCTATAATAGTCGCCCCTGTATTATTCCAGAAACGGGCTTCCCCGATGGTTTTGCCCACCAAATGGCTTTTCCCCGGTATTTTCAGCTCCAGGGGATAGATGATTCCAATATTCCGAAGAAGCATTGCCTGCTCAATAATGGAATCCAACCGCTCAAAAACCGACCTTTCAATAGCCATTTTTTCGTTCATTAGTTTGCTGATCTCTTCTCTCAAGGATAGTATTCTGTCCTTTGAATGATTTTCTTTTATGAAGTTGTCAGCAGCTTCCTTTGATTTAATCAGTATTCCCTTTCTTTCGATGACACTGACCACCTGCAGCTCTTCCAGAAGCTTCAGGGCTCTTCTTATGGTCTCAGGTGAAACGCTGTATTTGCCTGATAGTGTGGACCTTCCCTTGACTATTTCTCCGATTTTCCATTCGCCGTTAATAATACTGTAAGCTATGTCCAGGGCTATTTTCTCATATTTTGCTACTACTTCCCTTTTCCCTTCCTCCTGCTTTTTCCGGTTCATATCAACACCCCTAGATATTATTCATTATTTGAATTATAGAATACGCCAAAGGTTGTATTTTATTTAAGTGCCCGCACCAGAATTTCCTTCGGGAAAGGCATGTGGGCATAAAATGCGGAAAAGCCGCCTTTGTTCTTAATCCTCTGCATGCTTGCATATTCTATATAAGAAACTCATACTTCAATTCTTCTATTCTTGACATCATTTGTCAAGGAGTTATATTTGGCTTGCCTCATATCTTGCATTCAAATGCCTCATCTCCCTGAAAAAAAATATTCCTGTAATTATGGATGAAGCCAGGTCTGATACGGGCCCTGCCGCAAGGAGGCCATCCAGACCAAAAAATCTCGGCAGTATAAGCATCGAAGGTATCAGTATGAGGACTTGCCTCGAAAGGCTCAAAAACGATGAATGCTTCGGCTTTCCGATCGCCTGGAAATAGCTCGATGAAACGACCTGGAACCCTATAATCGGAAGAAATACTAAATAAATAGTGACCGCCCTGCTTCCAAAGCTTATCAGCTCAATGTCCGTCCTGTTGAACAGGGATATCATTCCGGCCGGAAATACCCTGATCAGCACAAATCCAACTGTGGAAACTACCGTTGCAGCTATAACGGCTAGCTTTAGAGTCTCTTTTACCCTGTCAAATTTGAGGGCTCCATAATTATAGCCAATGATCGGCTGGGCTCCCTGGTTTATGCCAAATATGGGCATCAATATAAGCATTGCAATGCTCGATACTATTCCCATACCGGAGACTGCAATGTCGCCTCCATAAAAACTGAGGCTTTTGTTCATTATCATATTAAGAACACTAGCCGCAAGCTGCATCAAAAAAGGCGCCGCCCCCAGGGTTATTATTTTTATTACAACTTCTGTTTGAAGCTTCAGGTTCTTCTTGTGGATTTTTAATGTACTATTTCCCGATAGGAAATAGTACATTACCCATATTGTCGATACTATTTGCGAAATTACGGTCGCTTCTGCGGCTCCCCTTACACCCCGTCCAAATATGAATATAAAAACAGGGTCCAAAATCGTATTCAGAATTGCGCCTATAAGCATGGTGAACATTGCGATTTTTGGGTTTCCCTCTCCCCTTATGAAAGTATTCATCCCAAAACCCAGGGACTGTATAACTGTTCCAAGAAGTATAATGTTCAGATATTCCTTTGCATAGGGAAGTACAGTCTCACTGGCACCGAAGCTGTTTAGAAGCGGCTCAATAAACATTAGCCCTGTGGCTGATATCACCGCAGCAGTGACAACTAGAAGCACCATTGCATTCCCCATAATAAGCTCCGCCTCAGATTTTTTCTGTTCCCCTAACCTTATAGAGATCAAAGAGTTTGCCCCAAAGCCTATTAGCATCGAAAATGCCATAATTACAAGCATAATAGGAAAGCCTATGGTTATTCCGGCAATTCCTAAGGAACCTATGCTGTTTCCTATAAAAATGCGATCAACTACATTATATAAAGCATTTACAAGCATTCCAACTATTGCAGGTACCGAAAATCTCAGCAAAAGTCTGGATATCTTCTCTTCTCCCAAACGGTCCGATGTGTTCATATATTTTTCTCCTCACATTGCTGCATACATTACTGCACTATTATATCTTTTTTTGACCGATATTACTATAATACCACAGATTTGATTATATACATCAGATAATTGCATATTGAACATCCAGAAATATTTTCTTCGTTTAATGTGAATGCCACAGCAGATCAATATTACCAATAATATACCCTGAAACACTTTATTCGATTAATACTAAATGCTATAGTGGATCAGTACTGCCAATAATAGATCCTAAAATATTTATTCGATTAATACTAAATGCCATGATCGGCTCGGTATTCTCAATCATATATGTCGAAATATATTCCTCTGTTTAGAACAAAGCGTTTTTCCGCACTTGCCGCCGATGCGCCCATGGTGTATTTCACAAGTAAATAAAATGTTTGTTTTTTTGGTGTAATTTATGAGTAGATAAAATGTATACATTTTATGTAAACTTATTAAACATCGATAATCAAGAATTTGTACGAATTTCTGGACAAATTTTTGATTAAGGGACTAAGGTTCCTCTAAAATCCATCGAATCGGTTAACATACATGGTTGTATTGTTTACATAAACAATACAACCAACGCTTTTTAGTCCCAAACTCGAAATTTTGTCCAAAATTTAAAGAAATTGTTTTACTCATATAAAAAACAAATGCGGCTCAGCACTCCTAAAAGTATATAGCCGAATTCTGTTCTTCTACGCAATTCATCACAGAGCATCGTAGCTTAGCATTCCCAAAGGGCTGCAGCCATACCTATAGTAGCTCCCATATCAGTATCCCTAAAGGGCTACAGAAGAATCCCTCGGTAAATTCGTTAATCTGCCTCTATTTTTTCGTAATCCTCCCGGGTGTCGATGTCGAGACCATACTTTTCTTCAAAAAAATCAACCGTCAACACGTCTCCCTCTAATTCCTCAAGCAATATGCGGCCTCCATGGTCACCTCTGAGATCCATAAGTCTATCCCTTAGAGAGGAGTGAAATATCACAGGATTTCCCCTCTGACCATTGTATAGGGGAACTGCGACACTGCAATCAGCTTGAGAAAATTTTAAAATCATGGAATCAATAATTT
>CAYURW010000133.1:3127-5727 GCA_964447145.1 uncultured Clostridiaceae bacterium | reverse complement strand
TAGTGAGCCCAATACTTGCAAACATATATCTACACTATGTATTAGACTTATGGTTAGCGAATTCATTAAAAGAGAGTATTATCAAGCATAGCAGTTATATTGATAATATGAAAGTAAACCATCACCATAGTGATTTATTGGATACGATTTTCAGTGGTTTATGTATGACTAGGTAAGTATATTAATAGTATTGTGGTTTAAGGCAAGGCATTGACATTTGCGTGGGCTTATCTCCGCGGGACGCCATCCATCATCTAACAATGCACTCAAGCTGCGGCACGGCGGGTAATGGCAGGGGGCCTGCGTGCCTTGGGTTGCAGAAGATGTGCAATACTATAGTTTTACTTAAGTAGCAACCACACCCCTTCACCGGGAACGGAGCTCCGACAGGGGGACAGGCTCCGTGGGTCCGGTTCAGTGGTGTCGGTGTGCTGTGAAAGGCATATCAGAGATGAGGGAAGGCCCCTCGATGGGGATTGAATCAGACAGACCCATCAAACAGCCCCGAGCTGCTGCAGTAAAGAGCTGTGGTGGTGAGCGTCCGGGGAAAAGGTTGTATAGGAACAATCATGTGAGATATGTAAAGATGAACGAAAGTGAACCGCTGAAGAAGTATCGATACTGAAAAGCTTTGTCAAAACCTGCTTTTCGACACATGGCAGGGATAAGGGCAGAAGAACACCTGAATGGCTGACTGTCCGGCAAACGGTATTAAGGTGGCATGAGTACATATCAGGCTCTGGTATGAAACACAGGAACCTGTAGGCTGATGACAAGCGAAAAGGCACAAGCTGCAGAAAAGCGAGGCCGAAATAGCAAAGCAGCATACAGGGGCGGAGGTGCCCGTAGTAGTGATGAGGCTGCTGTAATGGCAGCGGAGTAAAGGGGCACCGTCATTCAGCTCTAAAGCAGAGAACAACTGCGAGAGCAGGAGGATTCAATGAAAGAGAGCAAACCATATAGGAAATGGTTGAATGACAGGAGCCGTATGAATCGAGAGGTTCACGTACGGTTCTGTGAGAGCCTGCAGGTGAAACTCCTGCGGGCTACTCGACTGAGTGCGAACCCGATAAGCGGACATCGCTCGCTTTGCTCGCTCGTCCCCTTATCGTGCCCGCCGCCCCCCGAAGAGGCACGGCTTGCGCTCGCAAAGCTCCCACGTCGCCTATCAGCCGGTTCCCGAAATGTCCCTTCGGGACACTTCGGGAACCGGCGGCACGTTATCGGACAGATGAGGCAAAGATTGCGACATCGTATCACGGTTTTTTTGGATAGTTTTCCTATTATAGCTAGGAGTGATCTGATGAGTTTAGCTGATAAAATAGAAAAGTTGGCTAAAATAGTTTTAATTTTATTTTTTGTTCCTGCATTCATTTTGATTTCTTCATTTTTCATATCACCCTTTATTAATGATTTAATCCTGAGTAGCTTCGCAGATGGACTTTTTAAGCAACCCTTACCACCAAAGACAGTATTGATAGAGAAGTCTAAAGATGTAGGTTGCTTAATTGGTAATGGGGATCATTGTGACTTTTTAGCTATTATGTTTATTAAAACCGAATTAAGTAAAGAAGAAATCGAAAGGTATTACAGTAATGTAAAGATAAAACCTCCTAAAAAGTTTGATTATAATTTTAAACATAATGATGTACAAATAGAAGTTTTTTTAAGGGATGAAGCAGAAGAACCTTTTGACGGAAGAGGGGTATATGTAAAAAGTCGCAAGGAAAAAGATAGTGCAAATATTATTATTGAGAATGGAAAAGAATATAGAATTTTTATTGTACAAGCATTTGAATCAGGATATCCACCAGGATTCGATTTACGGTGCAATTAGTGCTTTGGGTTCGGTATCCGTGCCTTATTCTGGCTCTGAGGGGCCTCATCCGTCCGATAACAATGCCCTCACGCTGCGGCACGACGAGAATGTGCAAGGAGCAGGCGTGCCTTGGGTTGCTAAAGATATGCAATGCTACAGTTTGAATTAAGTAGCAACCACACCCCTTCACCGGGCTGGTCGTATAGCTTCGCTATACTGCTCGCCCAAGCAACCCGGCTGGTCGCAAGCGACCCTTGCTGCTCGCCCAAGCAACCCGGGAGGGTCGCTCCGCCATGAGGATTGGCTCTGCTGGTTCGCGGTTCAGGGGTGTCGTGAGTGCGAACCCGATAAGCGGACATCGCTCGCTTTGCTCGCTCGTCCCCTTATCGTGCCCGCCGCCCCCGAAGGGGCACTTCGGGAACCGGCGGCACGTTATATGACATATGGCGGATTTCATGGAGTAGTAGTATTTTCTCTGTTGAATATTTAGTGTGATGCTAAAATAGAAAGTCATACTTCCTTTTGCTGGATATGATACGTCTTATTTCAACTATATCGTCGAACACTACATAGAAGACCAAGTAATTATCAAATATTAGTATTCTATAGCCTAAGCTTTGAAGCCTAATATCTTTTGGAATTACACCTATAAAAGGGAATTGTTCAAGACGAAAGATTGATTCATCAATTTTATCTAGAAAATTTAATGCAGATTGAGGGATATCAATTTTTATATAATCGACTATTTCCGTTAAGTCCTTTGCGGAACTTGGCAGATACT
>CAYURW010000133.1:0-3117 GCA_964447145.1 uncultured Clostridiaceae bacterium | reverse complement strand
GAATGGGATTCAGTGTACATCCGGGCGCTGCGCGCAGATACTCAATTTTATACTTCTTTTCCATTGATAGTCTCCCTTAATTCTTTCATAAGATTTTTATGAGAGATTCTATTGTTGGAGTATTTGCTCTCAGCTTCTGCGACAGATAACTTTTGGTATAACTCAATAAGTGCCTGCTGTTTTTCATAAAGAGCCATACTCATTACAACAAGGTTACCTTGACCATTCTTTGTTATAAATACAGGTTCAGATTCAGTATGACATATTTCGGATATATCATTGAAGTTATTGCGTAGATCAGAAATTGGTTTAATAATGGGCATACAATTCACCCCTCTCGCTTTTATCATTATAATAATACTATTATATCATAATAATGATAAAATATGAGAATAATTTATATTTTTATGTTTATGTGGTTGCCGCTGGAGCCCGCCATACATCATATAACAAAGCACTCATGCTGCGGCAGGTCGGGACAGGGCAAGAAGCAGGCGTGCCTTGGGTTGCTAAAGATATGCAATGCTACAGTTTGAATTAAGTAGCAACCACACCCCTTCACCGGGGCTGGTCGCAAGCGACCCTTGCTGGTCGCTCATGCATCCCGGCTGGTCGTATAGCTTCGCTATACTGCTCGCCCAAGCAACCCGGGAGGGTCGCTCCGCCAGGGGGACAAGCTCTGTGGGTCCGGTTCAGGGATGTCGTGAGTGCGGAGACGATAAGCGGACATCGCTCGCTTTGCTCGCTCGTCCCCTTATCGTGCCGCCGCCCCCCGAAGAGGCACGTTATGTGAAACTCCCTCTAATTGAGATTTTCAATGGAATCTATGTATACAAGTATTGTATAGAAAAAACTAAGACCTCATATTAATGAAGTCTTAGTAGATTATTTTTCTATAGCCTTGTATAAACAGTCTTTTAGATCTGAATATTCTTTGTTAACTGACATTATCATTGCATCTAACAGTTGTTCTTTATCTACTTCATCCCAATGTATAACATAACCACCTGCTAATGCCAAGCATCTAATATAGTCACGGATAGCTCTGCCATTCTCTTCTCTGAAAGGATGTATCATATTTAATTCTGCCATACAATATGCTAATCACTCAGAGAATTTATTAATTTCAAGATCTTTTAAGAAATTATCCTTTTTTAGCTGAGGGTAAAGCTGATTAAAGTTCTCACAAATATACTCGCAATTACAAAAAAGCGTTGAACCCTTAGAAATGTTTTCGTTTCGTGTTTTTCCTGCGAATGGATAAATATCTCCAAATATATATTTGTGAATTTTAAGCAAATGAGTTAAGCTGAAGCGACCTTTTATTGGGACTGCGCTTAGTTCTGATATTCTATTTAGAGTAATTTCAGTTTCAATTTGAGTTAGTATGCATTTGGTCCCTAACATCGAATTAATTAATATAAACATCTGTATTTTTATAAAAATAGGTAGACTTGCTAGAATAATTATATTTCATTATCGTGCATATTTTTTGGCTATTAACCGCGTAACTTCTTCTTTGCTAATTCTACCAGCAAGCTGTCTTTTTGCTAAACCAACAGCAAATTTACTTGGTTTTAAGCCTTCCATTTCGAGTGAAGCATTTGCATTTTGTACAATTCTTTTTATGTCATTTGCTCTCATATTATTGCTCCCTTCATATCTTAATTATACTATATTTTGTTGATTATTAATAGGGGTGAGCGGTCAAAGTAAATGAGACCTTTGCCAGAACTCGATTGACATAGTAAGTGCAACCTGCAGGGTCGAGTATGGTTGTAGTTCCTCTTGTAAAAATAGTTTCTAGTTTTCAGCCAAAACCGTTTCAAGATTATATGCCAGAATGCTGATGCTTCTATTTTCAAATAACAGTCTAAAAGAATATTCAATTTCTCTGGGTGTTATTATATCATCAGTCGTAATATCTACCTTCATGATCTGTCTTGTTTTATCAAGCAGCGCCTCAATAGAAACACGGATTCCGGGATATTCTGATTCATCCCGAATATTTTCGAATCCGTTAATACTCATTATTACACCATCATCTACAGGATAAGCCAATATTGCCTTCAGTGCTTCTTCCAAGTCCTCCTCAGTAAAAGATATCCCACGAATAGTCGCATCCATATCCATTGTTGATTGGGTATCTATTCCAACCATAGCCGCTACTAGCATACCGCCCTTCAAAATAAACTTGTCTCGAAAAGGGGACAAGGATATCCTCTCTAATAACCGTTCAAGCATGAAGTTTCTTAAAATGATTTCGGCTTGTACATTTTTTTCCTTTGACAGATTTCCTATCAACGCTTTTAACTGAGTTGACGTATTCATAGTAACACCTCCAGATAGTTTCTTAGAATTTTTTCAATCCGTAGGTGTGCTGCATATTTCATGAGATTGTTTAAATCCTTATCTGGTTTGCGAATATATCTTTTGATTGCCTCTGATACTATGGCAATATCTTGATTATTTCTATCTCGAAGGATATCGCAAACCGTGCGTTCCATATTATATGCCTTTATTCATTTTCAAAGGCAGTCTGCATGGTACAGATACCAAGATCAAAAAGTTCCTTTTTAACGGTATGGACAATTAGTCCTTCCTGAATTAAATTGCTTGTAATGTTACAATAAAGTGTATTATTATGACAGGGGGCGTAGCTATGGCTGTTTCATACAATAGATTATGGAAGCTGCTTATTGACAGAAAAATGAGCAAAGCAGACCTTCGGAAAGCCTCCGGCGTGTCTCCAAACACCATGACAAAGCTGCGGCGGGACAAGCCGGTAATGCTGAATGTTCTGGACAAGATATGCGACACCCTATGTTGCAACTACTGTGATGTTATTGACTATGTGCCGGATAAGGGAAGGAGCGACAATTCATGATGGATAAAAAACAGATGACTATGCTGGTCGGCTTGTCAAGACACAGAATCGAAGTTTCTTAATGGACTAACGCCCGAGATAGCGCTACTGGGGAAAACTCTAAACGGAGCGTAGCGGAGTGGGGGTTATTCCCAGTAGCGGCCGCCATCACGCCACTTCTTTTGCTTTGGTTATTTCAAACTTTGCGTTATAAACGGCAGCAGGACGATTATCGTTCAAACTACTATGAG
>CAYURW010000132.1:0-5865 GCA_964447145.1 uncultured Clostridiaceae bacterium | reverse complement strand
GAAAATCGCATCATCTCAGCCAATAAAGCCTACGAGGATGTTACGGGTCTTAAGCTCAATGAAATAATTGGCAAAAACGTTTTCGACATTATTGCCAATCAAAATCTTGCTGCGGATTATTTCAAAGACGATCTGGAGGTGATACAAACCGGACTGCCCAAGCGTAACATTATTGAGCCAATGATAACCAATGAGACCAAGTGGTTTATCACCGACAAAATTCATTTTATCATGTATCGGTGTTTTTAGCAATACTCATTTTTTGTGACAATTTTGCGGAAAAATGCGTGAAAAATGAGAAAAACTGAGACCATCTTGAACTTGCCATCAGGAGGCAAATACATGGTTCAGTCTTTCTCCTTCATAATTATATTCTTTTACTCTGTTTCGAATTGATCCTTTCCCACACCGCACAAGGGGCAGACCCATTCCCCGGGTAACTCTTCAAATGCTGTTCCCGGCTCTATCCCATTATCCGGGTCTCCTTCTTCGGGGTCATAGACATATCCGCATACGGAGCAAACCCATCTTTCCATTTTCCATCCTCCTTAAGATATTTGTTTATGGCCTCATTTATAAGATAGCATTATTATACTGTTTTAGTATTCACTTTACCATATGTTACGTAAAATTTTTCAATTTTGTTACATCCCTTTCAATACCCTACCCAGCCTTGTCATGCCCTCGACTATTTTGTCCTCCTTCATGCAGGAATAATTAAGTCTTGCATGATTTTTGTTGCCTCCGTTAGGATAGAAAGGTTCACCGGGCACAAATGCCACCTTTTGCTCCAGAGCCTTTTTCAATAATTCTGAAGCATCAATGTGTTCAGGGAAAGTGGCCCAGGCGAAAAGCCCGCCTACAGGGTTTGTATAAACAGTGCTCTTTGGAAATTCCTTTTCCATGGTATCTATCATCAGATTCTTCCTATTCCCGTATACCTTCTTTATTTTTTCTATGTGCTTCTCAATATCGAACATTTCCATATACATATTAACTTCTCTCTGAGCTATGGAACTGCACTGCAAATCCGCACCCTGCTTGGCAATATTGTATTTCTGCAATACTTCCGGTGAGGCAATTACCCACCCAAGCCTCATGCCCGGAGCAAATATCTTGGAGAATGTTCCCAAAAGAATTACAAGGTTATTTGGGTCAAAGCATTTGAGAGAAGGCATGATTTCCCCTTCAAAACGGAGTTCTCCGTATGGATTGTCCTCCACAACCGGTATATCGTATTTTGTGGCAAGCTCCATAAGGCGCTTCCTTCTTTCAAGAGACATGGTTCTTCCTGAAGGATTCTGGAAGTCCGGTATTGTGTAGATAAATTTTGTTTCGGGATTTTCGGCTAGTGCCTTTTCAAGGTCTTCCATTATCATTCCGTCTTCATCCATGGTGATCTCGACAAACCTTGGCTGATATGCCCTGAAGGCGCTTAATGCCCCCAGATAGCTGGGACTTTCACATATTATTACATCGCCTTTGTTAATAAATATTTTTGCCGAAAAATCCAGCCCTTGCTGCGACCCGGCCGTAATTAGAATATCTTTGGCTTCCGCATTGAATCCTAACTTTGCTGACCTTTTCGCTATCTTTTCCCTGAGAGGCAGGTATCCGTCCGTTGCGCTATATTGCAGAGACGCCCTTCCATCTTGCTCCAGCACTTTAATGCAGACCTGCTTCATTTCCTCTATTGGGAAAAGCTCCGGCGCCGGGAGTCCTCCGGCAAATGATATTATGTCCGGTTGTTCTGTAAGCTTTAACAGCTCACGAATAGCAGAGCCCTTCATGTTTTCCATTCTTTCTGCAAACTTCATTTTCATTGCAAAAAACACCCCCGTAAAATTCATTTATTGTTTTTCATTTCTCTCTATTTATATAATATATTATTGAACTCCACAATTCCACAGCAGCTATAAAAGGCTTTACTGCCTGCAATTGTTTTATGAGGAACAACGGCTAATTTTCTATTACTTTCAATTGTTTCCAATCGTTTTCAATATTGTATTTACTTGTTTTTAAAAGGCTGTATTATAAATTTGTTTTTGTAGAAAATATAATTGTTAAACACTATGAGAGGTTTCCTTGGCAAATAGCATTACTAGTGCAAAAGAAATGAATGACCCCTTATTGATCAATAAGGAAACCTTTCATAAAATGCGATAGTATACGGCATACGTCAATACTGTAAGGAGGTGTAATTATGAACAGTCCTACCGGAAGCAATCCCGCAAACAACAAAATGCATGCCCATAATCATAACATTAAGTGCAGTGTAGACACCTGCTACTATTATGATAACAACTACTGCAGTGCCGACACAATTAATATATGCCCCCAGGGTGATGGTGTCGCCCAATCAGCAGATGGGACTTCATGCTCTACTTTTACAAAATCGATGCAGTAAAAGTGCACTGCGTTTGATGATGCATGATGCACCGTTTCTAAATTGCATGGACCGGCAAAAGAAAACCAAGTATTCTTTGCCGGTCCTGCTTTTATACACTGACCTTCTGTTTTTCCATCATATCCTTGACTTTCATGAGTCTTACCCTGCTTCCTCTCTCATTTTCGTCAAGCTTCATAGTAATATATTTCACTGTTTCGATCAGCTGCGGTATCATTACATATTCAAGAGCGTTGACCCTGCGCCTTGTCTTTTCTATTTCGCTGGCCATAAGCTGGCATGTTTTTTCCATCTGAGCCAGTTCGATAAGCTTGTCAAACACTTCCTGAAGGGAATATATGGCGCCGTCCAATTCTCCTGAGGTAGTTGCAAACCCATAGGGATATATGCTTGAAGTCTCCTTATTGTCCTCTTTTATCAACTTGAATATGGGAGAATTTACACTCATTATATTTACTGTACTCATATCCAAATCTATTTTCTGAGTAGGATACATAATAGACTCTTCCAGTGCCTCTGAAGACATTACAGCCCTGGCAATAAGGAAATTCTTAAAAGCTCCGGTCAACTCCGCTTCTACTATTCTTCGCAGTTCCATGTTTCTTTTTACATAATCTATGAACTTCTTCATCAGCTCATCCTGTTTGTCCTTCAAAAGCTTGTGCCCTCTCTGGGCGGTTTTTAGCCTGCCCTTGAGACGCGTAAGCTCCATCCGGGTAGGATTCACATTTAATTTAGCCATAAGCTATGCATCCCCTTTAGGCAAATATTTATCGACATACTCATCTCTGACTCTCTTGAGTTCAGCCCTTGGAAGTATGGAAAGAAGCTCCCAGCCTAATGTTAGTGTCTGCTCTATGCCCCTGTCTTCATTGTCTCCCTGGGACACATATCTCTTCTCAAACTCATCTGAGAATTTGGCAAATAGCTTATCCGTATCACTGAGGGCACCCTCCCCCAGTATTACCGCAAGCTCTTTTGCCTCCTTCCCCCTTGCATAGGATGCAAAAAGCTGGTTCATCGTATCCGCATGGTCCTCCCTTGTCTTCCCTTTGCCTATACCCTTATCCTTAAGACGGGACAATGACGGAAGCACGTCTATGGGGGGCATCATGCCCTTTCTGTAAAGCTCCCTGCTGAGTATTATCTGCCCCTCGGTAATATATCCGGTAAGATCGGGTATCGGATGGGTCTTGTCATCCTCAGGCATTGAAAGTATGGGTATCTGGGTTATTGAGCCTTTTTTATCCCTGATTCTTCCTGCTCTTTCGTATATTGTTGCAAGGTCGGTGTAGAGGTATCCGGGATAACCCCTTCTTCCGGGAACTTCCTTTCTTGCCGCCGAAACCTCTCGGAGGGCATCGCAATAGTTTGTTATATCTGTCATTATTACAAGCACGTGCATGTCTTTCTCATATGCAAGGTATTCCGCTGCAGTAAGAGCCATACGTGGTGTAGATATACGCTCGATTGCAGGATCGTTTGCAAGGTTCATGAAAAGCACAGCCCTGTCTATTGCGCCGGTTCTTTTGAAGTCTGAAATAAAATAATCTGCATCCTCAAAGGTTATACCTATAGCGGCAAATACAACAGCAAACTTGCTATCTGTACCGAGAACCTTAGCCTGCCTTGCTATCTGGGCTGCAAGCCTTGCATGGGGCAGACCGGAACCGGAGAAAACCGGTAGTTTTTGACCCCTAACAAGAGTGTTAAGCCCGTCAATGGCTGATATGCCTGTCTGTATGAACTCGGAAGGATAGTCCCTTGCAGCAGGATTTATAGGGTTCCCGTTAATGTCATGCCTTGCTTCGGGAATTATTTTAGGCCCGCCGTCTTTTGGCCTGCCCAAGCCGTCAAATACTCTTCCCAGCATATCTATTGAGACGGGAAGCTCCAGGCTGTGCCCTGTGAAACGCACTTTACTCTCATAAATATTAATTCCCTGGGAACCTTCAAACAATTGGACCAGCGCTGTACTGCCGGAAACCTCCAGCACCCTGCCCCTGCGCTGCTCCCCGTTTTTCATTTCAATTTCCACCAGTTCGTTGAATTTAACACCCTCGACCTGATCGACAAACATAAGGGGACCCGCTACTTCTCTAATGGTTTTATACTCCTTCAGCATATCTTATATTCCTCCCTTCGAAAGGGTGGAAGCTACCTGCTCTCTTATTTCGGCTTCCAGAGTGTCAAACTCCTCAAGGCTGCTTTCAGGAATCAGCTTGGCCCTTGCTATTTTCTCTCTCACCGGCAGGTTGTCCAGGTCTTTGAAAAATGCGCCGCCTTCACATAAAGCTTTTTGTCCTTCATGGTTAAATGTCAATATAGCCTTAAGCATCCTATACTGCTTGTGGATTGAAGTATAGGTGTCGATCTCGTGAAAGGCATTCTGGTGCAGGTAGTCCTCCCTTATTGTTTTTGCTACTTCAAGGGTGAACCTGTCCCTCAACGAAAGTGCATCTATTCCTACCAGCCTCACTATTTCATTGAGCTCTGCCTCTTCCTGCAGCAGTCTCATAGCTTCTATCCTAAGATCATGCCAATCGGAGGCTACCTCCTGTTCAAACCACTCTCCCATTCTGTCAAGATATAAAGAGTAGCTCTGAAGCCAGTTAATTGCCGGGAAGTGCCTTCTGTAAGCCAATGCTGCATCCAATCCCCAGAAAACTTTTACAATCCTCAAGGTTGCCTGTGTCACAGGCTCCGAAAGGTCTCCTCCGGGAGGAGATACAGCGCCGACAGCAGTAAGCGCTCCTTCTCTGTCCCCGCTTCCTATGCAGGTAACCTTTCCGGCTCTTTCATAGAATTCGGCAGTCCTTGAGCCAAGGTATGCGGGATATCCTTCTTCACCTGGCATTTCCTCAAGACGGCCCGACATTTCACGGAGAGCCTCCGCCCAACGGGAAGTCGAGTCAGCCATCAAGGCCACGGAGTAACCCATATCCCTAAAATACTCGCCTATGGTTATACCGGTGTAAATGCTTGCTTCGCGGGCCGCAACCGGCATGTCTGAAGTATTTGCAATAAGCACCGTACGCTTCATCAAAGGTTCTCCGGTCTTTGGGTCTTTGAGCTCCGGGAACTCCATGAGAACGTCGGTCATTTCATTTCCACGCTCACCACAGCCAATATATACAACTATTTCCGCATCAGCCCACTTTGCCAGCTGGTGCTGAACAACTGTCTTGCCGCTTCCGAAAGGCCCCGGGATACAGGCTGTGCCCCCCTTTGCCACTGGGAAAAATGTATCGATTATCCTCTGGCCTGTAGTCATCGGGCTTGAAGGAGAAAGCTTTTCTTTGTAGGGCCTTCCTCTTCTTACCGGCCATTTCTGCAACATTTGTACATCCTTTATCCCATCTTCGGTCTTTATTTTGGCAATTGTCTCGACTATGGTGAATTCACCGGAATAAATTTCCTCTACAGTCCCTTCAATTCCAAAGGGCACCATAATCTTC
>CAYURW010000131.1:0-5978 GCA_964447145.1 uncultured Clostridiaceae bacterium | reverse complement strand
TCGAGCATTATAAACCAACCTCCTTAAGCTCTACTTTGGCAAGGCCCTTACGGATTGCGTCTCCTTCAGGTCCAGATCTTAAATTATAAAGCTGGCTGCGATAGTCTTCTTTGAGAGCTTCGAAATCCGGGTGCGCAAAACCCAAGGACTTTGCGGCGCACAGGCCTGCAAGAGCTCCTTCAACCATTGCACTGCTTGCCTCTTCAATGCCTGCCACATCCCCTGCCACATAAATGCCCTCAAGGCTGGTCATCAGGTCCCCATTCCTTAAGGGAACATGGCCGCTCAATTCAGAAACATACTTCATTTCGCATCCTGCCTGCCACAGCAGTTCTACCAGCGGGGTCAATCCTGTTGCAATGCACAGTACGTCAACTTCTATATCAAATTCGGTACCAGGGATCTCTTTTTTGTTTTCGTCAAGCTTTATCAGAGTAATTTTCTCCAATCTGTCCTTGCCATGGGCATATATGACTTTATGGGAAGGCATCACGGGGACGCCCATTCTTCTGAGTTTTGATGCGTGAACTGCATAACCTCCGAATTTGGGACCTCTGCAGATTACTCCTTTAACTTTTATTCCGGCCTGCATAAGCTGATAGCTTACTATCAGTCCTATATTCCCTGCTCCTGCCATAAAAACGCTGTCGCCGGGCGCTACGCCGTAAACATTCATAAGAGTCTGAACCGCCCCTGCTCCATATATGCCCGGAAGGTCGTTATTGGGGAAGGCGTTGAATTTCTCCGAGGCTCCGGTTGCAACCACAATTGCCTTGGATTTTATCTTTATATATTTTCCGCCTTGATCTACAGTGAGGACTCTGTCTTCATACAACCCTATTACAGTTGAATCTGTCATAATGGTGACCTTATCCTTATGCTTGTACAGTTCTGCTATAAGGATTTTTGCGATATCTATACCCCTTGTTGAGGCATATTGCTTCTGTGAGCCGAAGAACATATGGGTCTGCTTGACCAGCTGTCCTCCCAGGTGGCCATCTCTGTCCAATACTATTACGTTTGCTCCGGATTCAGCAGCATTTATTGCTGCGCGCATCCCTGCAGGGCCTCCTCCTACCACAACTATATCGGTATGTATCACTTAATATCACCCCTCCCTACCTGAGTTTCCACTACCATTCCTTCTTTGAGCTTTTCCACGCATACCCTGACATTGGGTTTGCCGTCCACTACCATAAGACAGGAAGAACAGTTTCCTATTGCGCAATAAAAGCCTCTTGGCCTGCCAAGTTTGTGGCTATGTCCCAGGACCCTTACCCCTGCATCATGCAGGGCGGCTGCAATCGGTTCACCTTCATAACCTTCATAGGTTTTTCCGTCGAAGGTAAACTGTACCTTCCTGCCCCTTTCAAATGTTATAATGGGGTGTTGCTCGATTCTCACTAAGACTCCTCCTTTCATCAATTCAAAATAAATAAAGATAGCTGAGGTTGCTTTCTTTCTCATTAAATAACCTTACGGTCCTTTTATGGAGGGTTTACAACACTTTAATTTTCTGTAATCCCCTTAAGAATCCGCTGGTGATTACAGAAAAGCAAAGCAACTTTAATATAGCAATTTGCATGCCAAAGAGCATGACGAGTTAAATCAGGATGGCAGAAGGGCCATAGCTGATTGCTATTTTTAATATGTCAACATATTGACACATATATGATATAATGCCATTTTGGGCGTTAAGAATCTGACATTTATGTCAACATATTGACACTATTTCAAAACTGCTACTCAAGACCATACTTCTTAAGCTTGAAATAAAGGGTGCCCCTGGGAATATTCAACAGCCTGGCAGCCTGGGACTTATTGTTTCCTGCGCTTCTCATAACATTTATTATTGCTTCCCTCTCGGCTGTACTCAGAATATTGTTCAGGTCGTATATATTTTCCTGCCGGGGATAAGAATCGGTGGATTTATCTCCGACAAGATCATTAGGCAAAAAAGAAATATCGATTACATCGGTATTGTTATTCTTGGTAAGAACTACTATTCTTTCTATGACATTTTTCAGTTCTCTAATATTTCCTTCCCATTTGTGGTTTATAAATATATCCATAACCTGAGGGGTTATCCCAAGGATATTTGTCCCGTATTCCATGCAATAATCCTCGACGAACCTGTTCACTAACAAAAGAATGTCATCCTTCCTCTCCCTTAAGGGAGGGAGATTTATGACAACGGAATTCAGCCTGTAGTACAGATCTTTCCTGAAGGAACCCTCCTCTGTCATTTTTGCCAGGTTCTTATTTGTTGCCGCAATAACCCTTATGCTGGCCTTTACGGTTTTTTCGCTGCCAATTCTGGACATTTCCCCATTTTCCAACACCCTAAGTATTTTTGGCTGCATCCTAAGGGGCATTTCACCAATTTCATCCAAAAAAAGGGTTCCATTGTGCGCAAGCTCTATTTTTCCGATCTTTCCGCTTTTCAATGCTCCGGTAAATGCACCTGGGGAATATCCGAATAATTCGCTTTCAATAAGCTCATTAGGGATGGCGCTGCAGTTAATTGGGACAAAATAGCCGCTTCTTCCGCTTTCCTGATGTATCGCGCGGGCAAAAAGTTCTTTGCCCGTGCCACTTTCGCTGGCAATCAACACATTTATGTTTGATTTTGAGACATTTCTGGCCAGTCGTATGCAATCCCTGAATGCCCTGTTATTTCCTAATATTTGAGAAAAGGAATACCTATTTTTGTTGATCATTGATATTTCATGCTCCAGAGCATTAAGGTTTGTTTGAGTGTTGACCAGCAGCTCAGAAGTTTTTATAAATTCTGTAACATCGCGATCAAGACTTATACCGCCGATAAGGCAGCCGTCCATATAAAGGGGGGAGGCGCTTATTACGTTATAACAGCCTTCTTTGGGGCTGTTGTATATATTGTCATAGGCTTTTTCTTCCTTAATAATCCTCGTTAGCAACGAGTTTGGAAAAAATTCTTTTATATGTTTGTTTATTATTTTTTCCCTATTAATCTGATACAACTTTTCGGCAGCCTTGTTCCAATATCTTGTAATGCAATTTTTATCCACCACGCAGATAGCGTCGTTTATACTGTCAAGAACCAGCTTCAAAAGCTCCTTGCCATTTTCGCCGAATATGTCAATATTCTCTAAATTATTTTGTTCAGGCATATCAGCGCCTCCTTATAAGGAACTCAAATATGTATTATATATACATATTCGTAATTTTTCGATAGTTTCCTGCAAATATACGAAAAATACTGCAAGGAATATACTGGGGTGCCAAAGGCCATAATGTATATTGACACAGAAAAAATCATAATATATAATAGGCTTAATTTAAGAACCTAAAGCGATGAAGGGGAATAGTAGACAAAAGGCGGCGAAAGAGAGAAAAACCTGTAGGCTGCAAGGTTTTTCCGCAATGTTTTTGTCGAACCCAGCCTCTGAGTTAGGATGAACTCCTATCGTGCGCCTGCGTTAAAGGCCTGAGCGGAACGTATGTTAAATGCGTTCAATTAGGGTGGTACCGCGAGTATACCTTCGTCCCTTCTGTGACGGAGGTTTTTTATTTTTATAAAGGAGGAATTAAGATGGCTGGAAAGAAGCAGCAGGAATTTGTCAAGGAAATAACCCCTATGGAGGAGGATTTTTCCCGTTGGTATACTGATGTTGTTCTAAAGACAGATATGGTTGACTACGCACCCGTAAAAGGCTGCATGGTGATAAAGCCCTACGGATATGGAATATGGGAAGGGATCCAGAAGGTGGCAGACAGCAGATTTAAGGCAACCGGGCATAAAAATGCATATTTTCCCCTATTGATACCCGAAAGCTATTTGATGAAAGAAGCCGAACACTTTAAGGGGTTTGCCCCCGAGGTATTATGGGTGACTCAGGGAGGAAGTGAGGAACTTACGGAAAGGCTATTTATAAGGCCTACTTCCGAAACCATGATTTGCGATATGTATTCCAGGTGGGTTCAGTCCTATAGGGATCTGCCCGTCTTGATAAACCAATGGTGTAACGTGGTACGATGGGAAAAGACCACAAGGCCTTTCTTAAGGACGACGGAATTTTTGTGGCAGGAGGGCCATACAGCCCATGCAACTGAGGAGGAGGCCCAGGAAGAAACGATGAAGATTCTCGAATTGTACAGGCAGGTTGCGGAGGATGAATTGGCAATCCCTGTAATATTAGGAGTAAAAAGCGAAAGGGAAAAATTTGCAGGAGCGTCAAAAACTTATGCAATGGAAGCCATGATGCATGACGGAAAAGCGTTACAGGCCGGTACATCTCATAATTTGGGACAGCATTTCTCAAGGATGTTCGATATAAAGTATCTGGACAGAGATGGAGTATTGAAGTATGCCTGGAGCACTTCCTGGGGATCGTCAACAAGGCTTATCGGGGGGATCATAATGGTACACGGGGACAACAGGGGCCTCGTAATGCCTCCGAGAATAGCCCCCATTCAAGTCGTCATTATCCCTATTTCTTTTCATAAAGAAGGTGTTTTAGACAAGGCCGGGGAAATCAAGAGGGAACTGGAAAAAAGCTTCAGGGTCGAAATGGATGATAGGGATACCTATAGCCCGGGATGGAAATTCAATGAATGGGAGATGAAGGGTGTCCCTGTCCGAATGGAAATCGGCCCGAGAGACATAGAAAATAATCAGGTTACAATAGTAAGAAGAGATACCCTTGAGAAATTTACAGTATCCATGGAAAATCTTACAGAGACAATCTCCGGGCTTCTTGAAGATATACATGACACAATGTTCAAAAAGGCACTTAAAAACAGAGAAGAAAAGACATATACTGTTACAGATTATGAAGAGTTCAAAAGAATGATGTACGAAACCCCGGGCTTCGTAAAAACAATGTGGTGCGGGAGCGGAGAATGCGAAGACAAGCTAAAGGAGGAAACAGGCGCTACTATCAGATGTATTCCATTTGAACAGAAACATGTCGGGGACAGGTGCCTGATTTGCGGCGAAAAGGCAGAAACCATGGTGTATGTGGCAAAGGCATATTAATTGCCTTTTGTCCTGTACATGGCCTAAGTGCCGGTCATAAAAAGTTCGCTATTGCAAAACTGTATAATCAGTAGTAAAATGGTTTAAAATATAATAATGATAAAATGCATTGAAGGGAATAGCAATAAGCATGCCACAAAGAGAGCCGGCGTAAGGTGCAAGACGGTTGGCAGCTTATATGTGTCCGCCCCTGAGCAGTTTGCGATGAGCAGAACCGGAATATCCGTTATGTGTATGAGTGAGTGGCAGTTTGTCTGCTGCTAATTTGGGTGGCAACGCGGAAAGCCTTTCGTCCCTTGTATAGGAACGGAGGGCTTTTTAAATTTTGTTTAAGGAGGTAATTACAAATGCTTGATATTAGGGCAATAAGATCCAATCCTGAAGAAATAAAAAGAAAACTCCTAAGAAGGGGGCAAGAATTCAGGATTGATGAAGTTTTGCAACTTGATGAACAGAGGAGAAAAATACTCTATGATGCAGAAGAGCTCAAAAATAAGAAAAACAAGGTATCCGAGGAAGTTGCAAGGCTAAAGAAAGCGAAGCAGGATGCAGAGGTATTGGTCTTGGAAATGAGGGAGGTTTCCGAAAGGATTAAGGAAATGGACGAAAAGGTCAGGGCGCTGGATGATGAGATGGAAGCCATACTTATGACTATACCGAATGCTCCAAATGACGATGTGCCTGATGGCTGTTCAGATGCCGATAACGCCGTAATCAGAAAATACGGGGAACCTACAAAATTTGAATATGAGCCGAAAGCCCACTGGGACATAGGTACGGATCTTAATATCCTTGATTTTGAAACTGCGGGGAGGGTCACAGGAGCAAGGTTTACTTTTTATAGAGGCCTTGGGGCAAGGTTGGAGAGAGCCTTGATTAACTTTATGCTGGACACCCATACGGAGGAAAACGGGTATACTGAAATTTTTCCTCCCTTTATGGTTCACAGAAGAAGCAT
>CAYURW010000130.1:0-5999 GCA_964447145.1 uncultured Clostridiaceae bacterium | reverse complement strand
AGAGCCGGAGATATCATTATAATCAAACCCGGTGATAAAGTCCCTTTGGACGGCAGGATAATTGAAGGCACAGCATATCTTGACACATCTGCCCTGACAGGGGAATCAATTCCAAGAGATGCTGGTGTTGGTGACGAGATATTAGCAGGATTCGTTAATAAAAGCGGTGTCTTGATGGTAGAGGTGACAAAGGAATTCGGTGATACTACCGTATCAAAAATACTTGAGCTGATACAAAATTCCAGCAGCAGGAAAGCTCCTACAGAAAATTTCATAACAAGGTTTGCAGGGTATTACACTCCTGCTGTAGTATTCTTAGCTTTGTTCATAGCACTGCTGCCACCGCTTCTTTTGCCGGGGGCGGCTTTTTCGGACTGGTTATACAGGGCTTTGGTATTTCTTGTAATATCCTGCCCCTGTGCATTGGTAATATCAATACCCCTCGGTTTTTTCGGCGGCATAGGAGGGGCATCCGGGAAGGGGATACTTGTTAAAGGCAGCAATTACCTGGAGGCACTGAACCATGTGGACACAGTAGTTTTTGACAAAACAGGCACTCTTACAAAAGGTGTCTTTAAGGTTGCTTCAATAAAGCCCGCCGCTGACCTTAACGAAGGCGAACTTCTGGAATATGCAGCTTATGCGGAGAGCTACTCCAATCATCCCATTGCCCGGTCTATAATGGAAGGATACAGTGGGATCATTGATCAGAACAGAATAGAAGGCTATGAGGAGTTGACCGGCTTGGGGATCATATCCTTAGTATCAGGCAAGACAGTTCTGGCAGGCAATAAGAAGCTTTTGGAGAGAGAGGGAATTGTATGTGAGGTTGTGGAGGAACCGGGCACTGTGGTATATATAGCCGTTGGTGGAAAATATGCAGGGCATATTATTATATCGGATGAAATAAAGGAAGACGCTGCAAGAGCAATAAGGGAACTTAGGGAAATGGGTGTAAAAAAACTTGTAATGCTCACCGGAGACAGAAAAGCCGTAGCGCAGAGGGTAGGCAGCATATTGGGGTTGGATGAGGTATACTCGGAACTGCTTCCGGATATGAAGGTGGAGAAGTTCGAGGAAATTGAAAGAAACAAAACCTCCGGAGGCAAGCTGATATTTGTCGGAGACGGTATTAACGATGCACCGGTCCTTGCCAGGGCCGATATAGGCATTGCGATGGGCGGTTTAGGTTCAGATGCCGCTATGGAAGCAGCGGATGTAGTTATTATGACCGATGAACCATCTAAAATTCCACAAGCTATAAGAATTGCCAGGAAGACTAAAGGCATTGTGTGGCAGAATATATGGCTATCCTTTGCAGTAAAGGTTTTTATTCTTATACTTGGAGCCGGGGGGCTGGCAACGATGTGGGAAGCGGTATTTGCCGATGTTGGGGTAGCATTGATTGCAGTTTTGAATTCAATGAGGGGTTTGAAATGGTAATTTTTATATGAGTTCATTGAATTTTCAGGGGTTATGTAGAACGCATTTAAGGTATTCTATAAGGGTATAGAGCAATTTTGTAATATTAAAGAAAATATTTAGACGAAAATTGAATTGTAATGCAAAAAGATTTTAGCGAAATATATAGTGATTCGGATTTTGAATATAATAACTAACGTAATCGTTGAAGACAATCACATAAAACTTACAAAATAGTGAGGAGAAGAAGTTGAATAAATACAGGCTTATAGAAGCATCACTGAAAATTGTTTTATGGATAGCGATGGTTTTGATTAATGGGATGTATATTGCAGGTTTTTTTAAGCCCTTATTCCACCAAAGGGAAGTTGTGCTTATTGCTTTTAACATATCGGCAGTAGCAATACTTCTTTGGTACATGCCCTCATCCAATGCCTGGAGAATATTGAAAAAAGGGTTGAGGTATCTGGACAGAGATAGCGATAAGGCCGTGAAGTACTTAAAGGAATACCTCAGTTCCAAAATGATTACAGACAATGAAAGAAGAAATGGACTGAGGATTCTGGGGGTGGCACATCACAAAAGAGGAGACGATGAGGCAGCCATTGAATGCCTTGAACAAGCTCTTGGGGGAAATTGCGAGGATACAGATCTAAAGGTTGAGGTGCTGGGTGCAATAGGAATAATATGCTCTGAATCGGGAGAATATCAAAAAGCATCAGAGTATTTTGACAGATCCTTTGAAACAATGTTTTCAATATCCAAGGTCAATATTAGCAATACAACACTGATACAGGTGATGAATACCTATATAAAGGCGGGGCAAAAGGAGAAGGCGGTTCAAATATATGACAGGCTGACGATGATAGCAGGATTCAGGAGAAACAAGGCAGCAGAAAAGCTGTTGGGCATATAATAATAGAAAGGAGTGCATAACGGCAGCTGATGGGCCGGGAGGTTGTGGCTGCAATAACCGGGGGGAAGCTTGATTTTGGCCCTTGGGAGCAGATATTCTACGGAGAATATGATGGAAATCGGACTAAAAGGGTCCTGGTAAAAATTATTGGGGAATAGGCCCGAAAATCCGGGCAGCATAAAGGGGGCATGGTTATGTACGGTCTGGCACTTGAGGGTGGAGGAGTAAAAGGCGCTTTCCATATGGGGGCAATGAAGGCTCTGCTTGAGGAAGGATATGAATTCGCGGGAGTAGCAGGCACATCCATAGGGGCTTTGAACGGTGCAATAATCGCACAGGGAGATTTTGAGGCCGGCTACAGTCTGTGGGAAAGCATGGATGCTTCTCAGCTATTTGATATAGAAGAGGCGCAATACAAAAAACTTATTGACAGGAATATTGATAGAAAACTGCTGATAAAGCTTGCAGCCAGGATGGGAGAAATAATTGAAAACAAGGGCATAGACACAGGCAAAATGCGCCACATAATGGAAAGCATTGTCAATGAAGAAAAGCTCAGAAAATCAGATACGGATTTTGGCTTGGTGACAGTTTCCATTACCGATCTGAAGCCTTTGGAGCTTTATAAGGAGGATATCCCGGAAGGCAAGCTGATAGACTATTTAATGGCAAGCGCCAGTTTCCCGGGATTTAAACTAAAACCCATTGATGACAAATACTATATAGACGGTGGTTTTTATGACAATTGCCCTGTCAATTTGCTTGCAAGAAAAGGATACAAGGAGATAATTGCGGTAAGAACCCTGAGTCCCGGCATAGTACAGCATATTAAATACAGCAATGTAAAGGTCGTTAACGTGATCCCCTCCGAAAATCTTGGGATGCCCCTTGATTTTAATAGAGGCCTTATAGAAAGAAACCTGCAAATGGGATACTATGATACAATGCGTAGCCTTAAAGGCCTAAAAGGAAGGAAATACTATGTGATACCGGGAAAAGAGGATGACTCATTCAATGCCTTTTTCGGGCTTCCCGATGAACTGGTCAGGGAATTGGGAAAACTTTTAAGGTACAAAACAATGCCTGAAAAGAGGATGCTGTTTGAATACATAATTCCGGAGCTTGTCGACTTGTTGGAGCTTGAGGATACTTCAAACTATCAGGATATACTGATCGGACTGCTGGAAGTGCTTGCAGAGGAGGGCATGGTAGGAAGATTCAATATATATTTTATGGGAGAGCTTATTGCAGAAATAAGAGCCTCGATAAAAAATGAAAGCGGGTCATACGCAAAGAAACCAAAAAAGAAGAGAAAAATCAGTTTGAATAAAAGATTGGTTGATGTCTTCAAAAGGAAAAATGTACTGAAGAATGCTGCACAGAAGATCTTTGATTCAATTGGAGGCTCAGATCCGCAATAGGTATTATCGTTTCGGAGAAATTAAAGACCATTCGGCTATACATTTTAGGATAGACATCTGCTAATTATATTTCGATACCCTATAGTCAGATACCGGATATCCTAAAATGTTTTCCTTGATTCATAGAATACGCCAAAGGTTGTATGCTATTCTAAATTAGCTGTTTACTGGCGTATTCTATATAGTCAAGTGATGAACAGGCCGGACGGTCTTTATATTTTACCACCACCAAATCGGTCTCCGCATCAATCCTGCAAAAGCGAGGAACAGCAGAGAGGCGCCCAAAAGCCCGAAAAATCCGAAGTTTCCATACCCCAAATAGTTGCCGTTCATATCATATAATCTATATCCATTGTAATATCCCAAAGGCTCGCCGTACATTGTAAAAACATATCCGTCTTCTAAATAAGCCAAAGGATCCATGTACGCATCAAAAATCGTCATACCATCGGTGTAGCCAATAATATTGTAATCCGCATCATAAATGGTATTGTTATCCACATATCCTCTGACCCTGTTTCGGGTATCGTATATTTTTTCCATAACATCACCTCCCGTACAAAATTTGTTGTCCCAGTTACTATATATGTAGCATGTTCAAAAAATGTTAAAACAAAATCCAATAAACCTTCACATCGGGCGGCCATACATTTTTGCTGAATACAGGCATATTCTATATAGCATAATGCATAACTCGATAGACATATGCGAATTATACTGACGAGCGACCATACATCCCGGAATAGAATAACAATTGGAGGGAATATATGTGGAAAAATACCCTATCATGAGGCGCTTCTCCCTTTTCTTTTATGTGACAGCCAGGCAGTCCTCGCAGGGAAAAAAGGTCAGAAAAAAGTGCCGATAAGCCAAATTTTTGATCGAAGCTTTAAAAGCGAAAAAGGGGAACTGCTTGTGCAGATTTTAACAGAAAAAAGCTATAAGGCTGCGTGCAGCATTCAGCGGGCTGTGTGGATTTCCGTTCAGGTTCCAAAAAATTGAGGATTACCTTAATGATAAGAGTCTCACCCCGGATCAAAAAATAAGTGATGCAGCCGCCTGCCTTCCGGGGCCGATAGCGGATAACCTTCAGGGCTGTCCCGAATACAGAGATTTTGTTTTCCGGAATCTGCTCCTTGATCTTGTGCAAGGAATCGGGGGTGAGGCTTAGTGTTTCAGGTATCAGCGAAAAGTCTGATCGAGCTTGACATTAACAACGAAAAGAAAAGTGTGGCAGTAAGACCTGCAGATACGCTTTTATATGCAATCCGGGAGCAGCTGGGACTGACCGGCACCAAATATGCCTGCGGCAATGGTGACTGCGATGCCTGCACAGTACTCACTTCTTCGTACTCCAGCGAAACGAATGTGGAATATGCAGCAGTTCAACTCTGGATTCATCCCATAGAGATTACGGAAAGGGGGCAATGGCCATGAGGCTTTGCCCTCTTTTGCACTGTACGTTTCGCCCTCGGCAGTCTTATCATCAGCTGTTGCTTCCGTCTGGATTGTCCTCATCCTCGATATCTACATGAAGCATGGGGATAACCACTGTGACCTGTTCACTGATGATTGTAGCCTTAATAATATTGCGCCCATTTTCATTTTTACCTGTTTAAGAAAAAGTGTTAAAACACAATACGACAAAAAACAACAAATATTATTTGAAATTATGCCTCTCTACCAATTATAATAGTTTTATAGTAAAGTTGGGACGAGGTGCTTTCTATAGAAGAAAGTACAAATCAGGACAAATGGATATTCCTGTAAGGAGTTTGCGACTATGGAGCTTCCGACTATGGAGCTTCCGATGAGTGGGAGGGCATAGAATGAACGGGCTAAAATCTTTAAATTCCCGCAGGCTTTCTATTGTGGCATTTTCGTTTACTTTTGCGTATCTGCTCTCCTTTTTGTTTGAAGGGCAGGTGCTATACAGCCTGCTGGGCTTGCGTGGGATAGACACTTCTAATTACATACTTGCTGCAATTATGGCACATTTCGCAGGGCTTTTCACCTGCGGCCTGTTTGTCAGATATCAGAGGACTGCCAAAAGCATGATGCTCAGTGGTATGGGCTTATGCTTAGCTGCCACCATCCCTTTCTTTTTTTCTCTCCCCGTTCTATGGATGGGTGGACTGATTGTCAGCGGATACGCCAGCGGTTGTGCGGTGGCTGCATGGGGATATTTTCTCAGGGCCTTTACGCCCAAGAACGAGCGCATTAAATCCTGTGCCGACGTT
>CAYURW010000129.1:3833-6232 GCA_964447145.1 uncultured Clostridiaceae bacterium | reverse complement strand
TTTCCTATACAATAAAAAATTGCCGGATAATCGGCAATTTTGTATCAAGCATGAGATTGTGGAGAAAAATCCCTTGGCCTTTCTTTTGTCATCCCAAAGCAATAAAGAAGACTGTCTGCTATTCTTTCGGATGCCTTTCCATCGCCATAGGGGTTCACTGCATTTGCCATTCTCAGATACTCTTCCTTATTTGTCAGCAAAGTGCTGGCAGAATCAAATATTGCCTTTTCCCCTGTCCCAGTCAGCCTGACCGTCCCGAATTCTACGGCTTCCGGCCTTTCAGTCTCAGCCCTCAACACCAGAACAGGCTTGCCCAGAGAAGGAGCTTCCTCCTGAAGTCCACCCGAATCTGTAAGGACTATATAACATTTGGATATAAGATTATGCATCTCATCCACATTCATGGGATCCAGAAGCGTAACTCCGGGTGTATTGCCAAGTATTCCGTAAACGGTCTCCCTGACGGCAGGATTCTTATGTACTGCATATACTATCTCTGCGTCTCTATAGGCTGCGGAAATTTTCTTTAAGGCCCTGCAAATGTTTTCCAGGGGCTTCCCCAAATTCTCCCGCCTATGGGCTGTGACCATTATAACTTTTTTGCCCTTGTAATCGATATTTTTTAATTCTTCAGTATAAAAATTAAAATCTGCATGGACTGTAGATTTTAATGCGTCAATAACTGTATTGCCAGTAATAAATATGTTCTCCCCCGGCACGCCCTCCCTTAAAAGGTTCGACCTTGAGGTCTCCGTCGGGGAAAAATGCATATCGGCTATTGCACCGGCAAGCTTTCTATTCATTTCCTCAGGATAAGGGGAATATTTATTGAAAGTCCTTAATCCCGCCTCCACATGACCAACCCTGACTTTGCTATAAAATGCCGCCAGTGAACCTGCAAAGGTCGTTGTAGTGTCCCCATGGACAAGTACGATATCCGGGCTCAGTCCCTTTATTACCCTTTCGAGTCCCATAAGGGCATTTACCGTTACATCCGTAAGGGTCTGCCTATCCTTCATAATGTCCAGATCAAAATCAGGCCTTATATCAAATATGTCCAACACCTGATCCAGCATTTCCCTGTGCTGCGCAGTAACGCAGACATAAGGCTCAAACCGGCTGTCGGACTTAAGTGCCTTTATAAGAGGCGCCATTTTGATTGCCTCGGGCCTTGTGCCGAATACTGACAATACCCTTATCAAAATCCCAACTCCCGTCAATAAGCTATAGATCCGCCTTATTGCTCCCTCTCCTTGTCTCTGCCAGGTTCAGGTACTTTACTCCCATAGAGGCAAGGAGGAAAATAGCAAATACCAGTATGAATGCAACCTTCAAAGTCGCCTCTACCAGCGCAACAGCACTGAAACCCAATATTGCGCTTATGCTGTAGAGGGTAAGGACAGCCTGCTTCTGACTCATTCCCGCATCCAAAAGCTTATGGTGCAAATGCCCTTTGTCAGCTTCTATCATTGACCTGCCGCTCAGTGCCCTTCTCAGCATTGCAAAAAAAGTATCGAATATAGGCAGCCCAATTGCAAAAATGGGAATAAGTATCGAAAGCGCTGCAGCTCCCTTAAGCGCTCCCATGACCGAGATTACCGAAAGCATATAGCCCAGAAACAATGCCCCTGTGTCCCCCATGAATATTTTTGCCGGGTTGAAGTTGTATGGAAGAAACCCTAGGGTCGAAGCCGCCAAAATCGCAGCCATTGAAGCTGCAAGATACTGTTCTGTGCTCACTGCCGCAATCATAAGAGTTACCGATGAAATTGCGGATATACCTGCTGCCAGGCCATCCAGGCCATCTATAAGGTTAATTGAGTTAGTAACTCCTACTATCCAAATTAAAGTCAAGGGATAGGACCATCTACCAAAAATAATGTATTGCTTCTCAGGAAACAGGAAATATAATGGATTGGCTACCGAGGCGATCCTGACCCCGCCGTATGTTGCGACAGCAGCCGCAGCAATCTGGATCACAAGTTTCAGCTTTGCGGAAAGGGGTTTTATGTCGTCAAACAAGCCCATTATAATTATAATTAAAGCACCTGTCAGAATTCCGGTCAGTTCATGCATAAAACCGTATTTATACAGCAGGGCGGCCATAAACCCGGCAAATATTGCCAGTCCTCCCAGCCTTGGGGTCGGAGTTTTATGTACCCTTCTGTCGTCCCCAGGCACATCCATAGCGCCTACAAGCTTTGCAAGCCTTATCATAAGCGGCGTGACCCCATAGGAAACAGACACTGCTATAATAAATGCAATAATATTTTTTGTCATTTCATCACTCCCAGAAAAACCGTTTCATTTGTGCCCTTCATTTATTGCTTGACATAATTATTCTACTTCAGAGACAATCTATTGTCAATTCAACAGCAGTATGCTCTGACAATATGCTT
>CAYURW010000129.1:0-3733 GCA_964447145.1 uncultured Clostridiaceae bacterium | reverse complement strand
CTTTGCAATATTCTTCTATAAGTATTTTCCCCGTAAAAAAGAAAATAAAAAATGAATTTTTTAGTATCCCAAAAAATCACTTAATGAATCATCATCCTCAATCCATCTGCTTACGTCGACTGCCCTGTATTTATCCTCTGAGTCCCTTATGATGATTCTATCTATCCCGGCATTCAATATAAGCCTTTTGCACATTGCGCAGGAATTTGAATCTTTAATGTATTCTCCTGTATCCATGTCTTTCCCTACAAGGTACAATGTGGAACCAAGCATATCCCGTCTGCTTGCAGATATAATGCAATTCGCCTCAGCATGCACGCTTCTGCATTTTTCATAGTTCTGTCCCCTGGGTATATTCAGCTTTTGCCTTATACAATAGCCCAAATCGCTGCAGTTTGACCTGCCTCTCGGAGCCCCGTTATACCCGGTGGAAATTATTTCATCATTTTTAACCAAAATGGCCCCATAATTCCTTCTCAGGCACGTTCCCCTCTCCAGGACAGTTTCTGCAATATCCAGGTAGTAGTTGAACTTGTCTCTCCTTTCCATACTTTTCCCCCTTTATATTATATTCCTATGCATTTTAGGATAGGCATCAGTTAATAATACTTCGAATATCCTAAGATGCTTCCTTGATTTATAGCTCTCCATATCCTAAGATGCTTCCTTGATTTATAGCTCTCCTTATTTCGTTCCAAAAAGCCTGTCTCCCGCATCCCCCAGCCCGGGAATTATATACCCGTGTTCATTAAGCCTCTCATCCACTGCCGCCACATATATCTCCACATCGGGATGTGCCTCTGTGACAGTCTTTATGCCCTCGGGAGCAGCAATAAGGTTGACAAGCTTGATGCTCCTTGCCCCCCTGTCCTTAAGAAAGGTTATGGCTGCGGCAGCAGAGCCTCCCGTAGCCAGCATTGGATCAAGGACAATAAGGTCCCTTTCCGCCGCATCCGTAGGAAGCTTGCAGTAATATTCAACAGGCATCAGTGTATCAGGATCCCGGTACAAGCCTATATGCCCGACCTTTGCGTTGGGTACCAGGCGCAGCATTCCGTCTGCCATGCCCAGTCCGGCCCTCAGGATAGGTATTATCCCCAGCTTTTTGCCTGCAATTATTTTGGATGTGGTTTTGCATATGGGGGTCTCCACCTCTGTTTCTTCGACCGTAAGGTTCCTTGTCACCTCATAGCCCATAAGCATAGCCAATTCTTCGACCAGCTCCCTGAATTCCTTTACCCCCGTATTCTTGTCTCTGAGTATCGTAAGCTTATGCTGGATAAGGGGATGTCCTATAACAGTAACATTTTTGTATTCGTTCACTTTAGCTCCTCCCATATTTCTCTTCGATTTTCGTAATTTTTTCTACTCTTCTTCCGTGTCTTCCCCCTTGAAATTCTGTATCAAGCCAAATATCGGCTATCATTTTTGCAAGCTCGACCCCAATAACCCTTTCCCCCAGGGCAAGTATATTAGCATTGTTATGCTCTCTTGATGCCCTGGCGGAAAAACAATCTCCGCAGAGTGCGGCCCTTATGCCGGGAACCTTGTTTGCAGATATTGAGATTCCTATTCCCGTCCCACAGCAGACTATACCCCTGTCATATTCACCTTTGGCGACCGCCTCTCCCACCGCCTGTCCAATATCCGGGTAATCCACCGATTCCGTGGTATAACAGCCAAAATCAAAAAATTCAATGCCCTTTTTTTTCAAATGCTCCATTATCTCGGCCTTCAGCAAAAAACCCCCGTGATCGCTTCCGACTGCAATTTTCATTGGTGCTCCCCTTTCTCTTTAAGGTTTTTTGTAAGTGTATAAATATGTATTTTTATTTTATCCCGGCAATCCAAATATTTCCCTATGTCCCCTCCAAAGGGGTCCTCAATGTCTTCTTTGGCCTTAGAGCCGCAATATTCCGAAAGGGTATATATCCTGGCGGCGGCATCGGGCCTCAGCATCATAAGATGTCTCTTTTGGGAGGCAGTCATTGCAAGTATAAGGTAGGCACTGTCAATTAAGTCATCATCAACAATATTTGAGGAATGCTGAGACAAATCGATTCCCATCATTCCCATGGCCTGTATTGCATTATGGGAAGCAGGCATCCCCGAATATGCCCCGGTTCCGGCAGAGCTTACAAAATACTCCCCCTCCAGTCCCGCTTCCGACAATGAATGTCTTAATAGGGCTTCGGCCATACTGCTTCTGCAGGTATTGCCGGTACAAACTAACAATATCCTTTTCATCCCTTGCTACACCTCAATTATATTAAAGCCTGCCGCTTTTTTCATCCTATTCATAACGGCCATGCCTATATGATCCTCATTAAAGGCCTCCGCAAAAATAATGTCAACTCCTATATTGTCAAATTCTCTGAGCCTCTCAAAAATATTTGATGCAATAATTTCCGCATTTGCCCTGCTTCCCAGGGAAAGCACCCTACAATCCCTGTAGCGCTCCATAGTCTCGTCAGAGGCCAGAACCCCTACCCTCAGACCCCTGCCTGCGCTTTCCAGTGCTAATTCCTGAATTTTTTTAATAGTGTTCTCCAATTCTCCCTTAACAATTACCATGTCGGCATCCGGAGCATAATGGGTGTATTTCATTCCCGGGGCCTTGGGTATTTCGGACTCCCCGACCATTCCCCCTTCGACCTTCACAAATCCCAGGACCTTTTCCAGTTCTTCCGACGTCACCCCTCCCGGCCGCAATATTGCCGGGGTATCTCCGGAAAGGTCAAGGATCGTGGACTCCACCCCGACCCGGCTTTTGCTTCCGCAAAGTATTATGTCCACTCTGCCCTTCATATCAGAAATGACATGTTCCGGCAGAGTAGGGCTCGGTTTCCCCGAAACATTTGCGCTTGGTGCCGCAATAGGCAGCTCGCTCCTTCTTATCAGCTCTAATGCAATTTTGTTGTCGGGCATCCTTACCGCAATGGTGTCCAATCCAGCGGTCAATTCGGCGGGCACCTTCCCGGATTTTTTAAAAATCAGTG
The DNA here is from genome assembly GCA_964447145.1 of uncultured Clostridiaceae bacterium. Lineage (GTDB taxonomy): Bacteria > Bacillota > Clostridia > Lutisporales > Lutisporaceae > BRH-c25. Next base: position 734 of record CAYURW010000129.1, on the reverse strand, counting down.
TCAGGGGCCCGGGCCAGTATTTATTGATAAGCTTTTTCCCTTTATCGCTAAGGGGGCTTCCTATAAGATACATAAGCATATTCATGGATGAAATATGTGCAATAAGAGGGTTGTCTCCGGGCCTTCCTTTTGCAGCATATATTTTCCTGATTGCCTGCCCTTCTCTTCAAGAAAAAAAACTTCAGTGTTCAATACAGTTCCTCCATATAGTACAGTTCCTCCATATAGTACAGCAGCAGCCAATGGCGATAATCACAAAAAAACCGCAACATTTATGCTTAATTACATAATACCACGGCAAAATATCATATACAACTTTCAAAATATTTCATACACCTTCCAAAATATCATATACAACTTTCAGATATGGATTAAATCACGTTGGCCATAATTATTCCGCACAATATGCCTGTAATCATTCCTATTGCGGAGATCCTTCCCCTGTAGATGCTATGGGTCTTCGGTATAAGCTCCCCGCAGGTTATATAGAGCATAGCCCCCCCGGCAAAGCTTAGACACAGGCATATCAGCCAAGGGGATATCTGCCCCAGCAGCTCCCCTATGAAGGCCCCCAGTCCCATTGGTATTCCCGCAAGAATCGTATATATCAGTATTCTTGCCCTGCCGGTGCCCCCTATCCTTAAGGGTACAGCCATTGCTATGCCCTCAGGTATGTCATGGATCCCCATCGTTATTGCTAGGCCCAGGCCCAGATTATTGGCAGCAGCAAACCC
>CAYURW010000128.1:0-6383 GCA_964447145.1 uncultured Clostridiaceae bacterium | reverse complement strand
CATGGAGGAAAAACTATAGGAGGTGAAATAATATGTCAGTGATTTCAATGAAACAGCTATTGGAAGCAGGTGTGCACTTCGGTCACCAGACAAGAAGATGGAATCCAAAGATGGCAGAGTATATCTTTACCGAAAGAAACGGCATATACATTATTGATCTTCAAAAAACAGTTAAGAAGGTCGATGAAGCATACAGCTTCATAAAAGAAGTATCTGCCTCAGGTAAGGACGTGCTTTTTGTCGGGACTAAGAAGCAGGCTCAGGAATCTATTGAATCCGAAGCGACAAGAGCCGGAATGTTCTATGTCAATCAAAGGTGGCTCGGTGGGATGCTTACCAACTTTAACACAATCAGAAAGAGAATCGAAAGATTGAACGAACTGAAAAACATGGAAGAAACAGGGACCTTTGAAGTGCTCCCCAAAAAAGAAGTTATCAAGCTTAGAGCTGAAATGGAAAAGCTTGAGAAAAACCTGGGTGGAATCAAAAATATGAATGGAATTCCCGGCGCTATATTTGTAGTCGATCCCAGAAAAGAGAAAATTGCGATACAGGAAGCACACATACTGGGAATCCCGATTGTAGCCATAGTCGATACTAATTGCGATCCTGAGGAAATCGATTATCCCATACCGGGGAATGATGATGCTATAAGAGCTGTAAAGCTTCTTACCTCAAAAATTGCAGATGCAGTCATTGAAGCCAGGCAAGGCGAACAGCTTGCCGAGTAACAGCCTGGTTAGCATATAAAGGCGGCATAGGCCGTCTTTTTCCTAATATTGAACTAATTTACACAGGAGGCGATAAAATGATCAAGGCTTCAGACGTTAAAGAATTAAGGGAAAGAACAGGCTCCGGAATGATGGACTGCAAGAATGCTCTTACAGAAAGCAACGGAGACATGGAAAAGGCTATTGAGCTTCTTAGGGAGAAGGGGCTTGCGGCTGCTGCCAAAAAAGCCGGCAGGATTGCAAGTGAAGGGATGGTCGATTCTTATATCCATGGTGAAGGAAGAATCGGCGTTCTTATAGAGGTTAACTCAGAAACAGACTTTGTAGCAAAAAATCAAGAATTCAGGCAGTTTGTCAGAGATATGGCAATGCAGGTCGCAGCATCAAACCCATTATATGTTAAAAGGGAGGATGTAGACCCAAAACTCGTAGAAAAAGAAAAGGAAATATACAAGGCACAAGCTTTAAATGAAGGCAAACCTGAAAAAATTATCGATAAAATGGTAGAGGGCAGGATAGAGAAGTATTTTAAAGAGATCTGTCTTCTTGAACAGCTTTTCATAAAAGATACGGACAAAACTGTAAGTGATGTGCTGTCCTCAATGATTGCAAAAATAGGTGAAAATATTACAATCAGAAGATTTGTAAGATATGAAAGAGGAGAAGGCCTTGCAAAAAAAGAAGATAATTTTGCAGAGGAAGTATTAAGCCAGATCAATAAGTAAGGGAACACATTGTGTTCCCTTTTTTAAAAACTAAGAAGGATTTTGTTAGTATTTGTAGAAATTTACCTATGATATCAGGAAATATTTATATGTCCTATATGCATTGTTTTCAAAAGCGAACAAGCAGCAATATCTGTCCGAAAATGTACAGTTGGAGGTATAATATATGAGCAGTGCAAAGTACAAGAGAATAATATTGAAAATAAGCGGAGAAGCATTGGCAGGGGACAAAAGCTTTGGGCTGAACCAGGATACGCTTTTAAATATAGCAAAGAAGATCAAAGAATTAAGGGAACTTGGGATTGACGTTGCAATTACGGTTGGCGGCGGCAATTTTTGGAGAGGAAGAAGCAGCACCGGCATGGACAGGACCACTGCGGACCATATGGGAATGCTGGCAACCGTTATTAATGCCCTTGCACTTCAGGATGCATTAGAAGGACTGAAAGTGGAGACCCGTGTACAAACAGCTATAGAGATGAGGCAGATTGCGGAGCCATATATAAGAAGACGAGCAGTCCGGCATTTGGAGAAGGGGAGGGTGGTCATCTTTGCATCCGGGATCGGCAATGCATATTTTTCCACAGATACAACTGCTGCTTTGAGGGCTGCAGAAATTGAAGCAGATATAATACTAATGGCAAAGAAAGTTGATGGAGTATATGACGATGATCCCGTCAAAAACAAAGATGCAAGGAGATATGAAAGGCTTTCATATACGGAAGTGATCAGCAAAGGATTAGGAGTGATGGATTCTACAGCCGCTTCACTATGCCGTGATAATAATATTCCCATACTTGTATTTGACCTGAAAAACCCCGATAATATAATTAAGGCCGTAATGGGAGAAGAGATAGGCACAGTAGTTAAGGAGGATTAAGATGATTAAGGATATCGAAAAAACCCTGCAGGACAAAATGGAAAAGACCATAATTGTACTTAAGCATGAGCTTTCTGCACTGAGAGCCGGGAGAGCCAATCCAAGTCTATTGGACCGTATTTCAGTTGAATACTACGGGGCTGTTACACCTTTGAATCAGCTGGCAAACATAGCTGCACCTGAACCAAGAATACTTACAATAAGCCCTTGGGATCCAAAATCGATTCCCGCCATAGAAAAAGCTATACTAAAATCAGACCTTAGCATAAACCCTTCTAACGACGGGAAAATTATCAGGCTTGTCATTCCGCAGCTTACTGAGGAAAGAAGAAGGGACCTAGTAAAAATAATCAAAAGGCTTGGGGAGGAGTCAAAGGTAGCAGTTAGAAATATCAGGCGAGATGCCAATGAACAGATCAAAAAGCTCAAGAAGGACGGAGAAATGAGCGAAGATGAGCTCAAAAAATTTGAAGTAGATATACAAAAAATTACTGACAAATTTATTGTAGAAACAGATAAAGCCGTAGAAGCAAAGGAAAAGGAGATAATGGAGGTCTGAGGCACTTGAACAATACATCCCTAACAATTGGATACACGATTGAAAAAGCCATATATTTAATAGGGCAGGACAGAACTGTCATTATTGATTCCACTTCTACACCCTATAAAGACAAAATCGAAGAAAGAAAGGGAAATACCCCCGTAGTTGTCAGACAAAAAGAAGAATGCGGCAAAATATTGCTTACTACCAGTATATTTAAATAGTTTCCCTCATCTGAGGGTTACTTTTTTTGAGTAAAGCAAAGGCCATGGGAACAAGGACAGAGTATAGCTGCTATTATTTCATAAGGGAGGTTGCTGTATGGCTGCAGAGATAGATTTGAGCAGAATTCCCGAACATATAGCAATAATAATGGACGGAAACGGGCGCTGGGCGCAAAAAAGGGGACTGCCAAGGGTGATGGGGCATAAAGCCGGAATGGAAGCTGTAAGAAGAACAGTCAGGTATTGCAGCGATATGGGAATTAGAATCCTTACGGTATTCGCATTTTCGACAGAAAACTGGAAAAGACCTCTGGATGAAGTAAACTATCTTATGAACCTGCTTGCAGAATACCTAAAAAAAGAAGTACATGAGCTACACCTTAACAGAGTAAGAATAAAAGTATTAGGAGAGCTTGAAATATTGCCCCCTCAGACAAAAAAGGAAATTTTGGAAGCTATAGAGCTGACAAAAGATAACCGAGGATTGCAATTCAACATAGCACTGAACTACGGGGGAAGATCAGAAATACTTAGAGCCTTGAAAAAGCTGATTAAACAAATAGATGAGTTCGGCATTGACATTGATTCCATTGATGAAAAAATGTTTTCCTCCTGCTTATATACCAGGGGTGACCCCGATCCCGATTTGATCATTAGAACAAGCGGGGAAAAAAGAATCAGCAATTTTTTGATTTGGCAGGGGGCATATAGTGAGTTTATATTTACAGAGCAACTTTGGCCGGATTTTGGTGAAAAGGATCTAAATTCGGCTATATTGGAATACCAAAGCAGAGATAGGCGTTTTGGTGCATTGAATCAGCGGAGGTAAACATGTTAAGAACAAGGGTGTTAAGTGCAGTATTTGGAATACCACTGGTCATATCCGTTTTATTCTTTAGAGGGTTATACCTGCACATTTTTGTTGCAGCATTGTCTTTAGTTGGACTTTTCGAGTTTTACAGGGCTTTGTATGTCAAAAAAATTGACGCAAATAGAATGTTTGGGTATATTTCTGTTGCCATATACTATATAATGCTTGGGCTTCCGATAGCATTTGACAGGCCCGGGTTTATAATTGCGTTTTCACTCATGGCATTGTTTACTATTGAAATAATAGTACAAAAGCGCAATATAATGGAAATATCCATAAATATATTTGGTTTGGCATATATACCCTTTCTTTTCAGCCACCTTCTGTTCATAGAAAAGCTTAAATACGGAAGTATAATATTATGGCTGCCTTTCCTTACTGCATGGTTTTCTGATACATCTGCCTATTTTACGGGGGTGTATTTTGGCAAACTACATTTATGCCCAAAGATCAGCCCCAGCAAAACCGTTGAGGGGGCTTTGGGGGGTATTGCCGGATCCATTATACTCAGTATTGTTACTGGCGTTATAATCAATAAGCTTGGAATCGAGATAAGGTTAATACATTTTGCGGTCATTGGGTTTCTCTGCGGCATTGTTTCGGAAATAGGTGACCTTGCCGCATCCTATATAAAAAGATACACGGGAATTAAAGACTTCGGAAATATTATCCCCGGCCACGGAGGAATACTTGACAGATTTGACAGTATTTTGTTTACAGCACCTGTAGTCTATTATTATTTTACTCTGATAGGGGAATTGATATGAAAAGACTGTCAATATTAGGCTCAACAGGTTCGATCGGTACACAGACCTTACAGGTGGTCAGAGAAAATAAAACGGAATTTGCAATAGAAGCATTGGCTGCAAATTCTAATATAGACCTTCTTGAAACGCAGGTAAGGGAGTTTAGGCCAAGGATCACAGCAGTCAGGGATGAACTGAAGTATAAAGAATTAAAAAGAAGAGTCGGAGGCTTTACAGAGGTAGTTGCAGGGGCTGAAGGCGTTAATGATGCAGCAGCTGCAGAGAATTGCGATACAGTGGTATCTGCTATTGTCGGTATAGCCGGACTTATACCCACATACAATGCAATAAAGGCAGGAAAAGATATTGCATTGGCAAACAAAGAGTCTCTTGTCACAGCCGGGAGGATAATTGCTGAAGAAGTAAAAAAGAATAAAGTTCAAATGCTTCCGGTGGACAGTGAGCATTCGGCAATATTTCAGAGCATTGGCAGCAACAATCGAAAAGAGATAAATAAAATAATTTTGACTGCTTCAGGGGGGCCTTTTAGAACAAAATCCCTTGAGGAATTAAGAACGGTCACCATTAATGATACATTGAAGCATCCAAACTGGTCAATGGGAAAGAAAATTACAGTTGATTCCGCAACCCTGATGAATAAGGGACTTGAGGTGATTGAAGCAAGGTGGTTGTTCGATATAATGCCGGAAGCAATTGAGGTGTGTGTTCATCCACAAAGCATAATACACTCTGCTGTTGAATTTGTTGACGGCACAGTTATTGCCCAAATGGGGCTTCCGGATATGAAGATCCCAATTCAATATGCCCTTACATATCCAGGAAGGCTTGCCATGGGGGGAAAGAAGCTAAGCCTTGCCTCTATAGGGGAACTGAATTTTTATGAACCGGATATCGAAAGGTTCAAATGCCTAAAATTGGCCTTTACTGCTCTAAATATGGGAGACAGTGCATGTGTGGTGCTAAATGGTGCCAATGAAGAAGCTGTCAGGTTATTCCTTGGAGGGGAAATTGGTTTTTTGGATATCGGCAATCTTATTGAAAAAACTTTAGATAAGCACAAGACAGTTAAAAATATTAATATAAATGATGTGGCGGTTCTTGATCAATGGTCGAGGAAAACGCTGAATGACATATTTAAAGCGGGGTGTTGTAGTAAATGACTATAATCGTAGCAATACTTGTTTTTAGTGCGATAGTTTTTGCCCACGAAGCAGGGCATTTTGTTGCTTCTCGTTTAGGTGGAATAAAAGTTGTGGAATTTGCACTGGGAATGGGACCCAAAATAATTAGCAGGAAATTTGGAGAAACAACGTATTCTTTAAGGATTTTGCCCATAGGGGGATATTGCCTTATGCTGGAGGGAGATGAAGCCAATAATGATCCGGGAGCTTTCAGCAACAGACCTTTGCTCAATAGGATCTCAGCCATTGCAGCAGGGCCCATTGTCAATATTCTTATTACAGTACTGATATACTCATTAGTGGTAGTCCCTGTGGCTGTGCCATTGATTGGGCAGGTCACAAAGGGTATGCCTGCTGAAGGGGCTGGGATAGCCGCAGGAGACGAAATTGTTAAAATAAACGATGTAAAAATAACCAAATGGAGTGATATAAAGCCTGAAGTCAGCAAATATGAAGGACAACC
>CAYURW010000127.1:0-6394 GCA_964447145.1 uncultured Clostridiaceae bacterium | reverse complement strand
GGATATAGATCCCAATTCATGACCGATACAAAAGGAAACGGCACGATCAATCATGTTTTTTACGGTTACGAGGAATTCAAGGGGGAAATAGCCGGGAGATCAAGGGGTTCCCTTATTGCTTTTGAAGGGGGAGAGACCACAACCTACGGGCTCTATAATGCCCAGGAGAGGGGAGAACTTTTTATAGGCACCGGTGTCATGGTGTACGAAGGAATGATAGTAGGAGAAAACGCAAAGTCTGACGATATAGAAGTCAATGTATGTAAAAAAAAGCATGTATCCAACATGAGGGCCTCCGGAAGCGACGAGGCATTAAGACTCACTCCTCACAAAGAAATGAGCCTGGAGCAGTATATGGAATTTATAGCAGCCGATGAATTGATGGAGGTCACACCGAATCATATAAGACTTAGAAAAAGAATACTGGACAGCGGGCTAAGGGCAAAAGCCAGTAGGGGCAAGTAAGTTAAATTCCGTTGTTCTAACAAAGCCCCATATCAAAAATGTGTTTGCATTTGAGGTGGGGGGATACATTCACTAATCTTGTCAAAAATTGTTGCACATTATATAATGAATTATATCTGCCTTTAAGCATTGAGCATATGGTGGTCACGCAATACAGTGTTAATGAAAGAAGTGTTTATTATGAAGATAAAAACAACATTAAGGATATTCGGCTTTCTGTTGTTCTGCCTTCTGGTCTCTGCAATTCCTGCCTACATGTACTACAACAGCGGATTGGAGTCATTGAATGCGGAAAATGCCGAATCAAAAGAAGTAATTATACCAAAAGGCAGTACAATCAAAACAATATCGACAATTTTAGAAAAAGAGAATATTATAAAGGATGCTTTAATTTTTGAATTATACTGCAAGCTTAATGAAAAAGCAGACAGGATAAAAGCCGGGAAATACAGCCTGAACAATTCAATGAATGTGCCTGATATAGTAGACAAATTGGTTTCCGGGGATGCCCTGATAGACACTTTGACATTTACTATACCCGAAGGATACAACCTTGCTCAGATTATTGAAAAAATAAGCAACCTGGGAATCGTGAGCAAAGAAGAAGTCGAAGCTGCAATGGATGAAAAAAAGTACCGGTATGATTTTTTAATTCAGATACCGGACAGGGAAAAAAAACTTGAGGGATATCTGTTTCCGGATACCTATGAAATATATAAGGAAACTAATGCTGAGGCAATTGTAGACAAGCTTCTTGGACGTTTTGACGATGTTTTTGCGGAAGAATACAGGAATAGGGCAAAGGAACTCAATATGACCGTTGATCAGGTAATTACCCTTGCCTCTATAATAGAAAGGGAAGCAAAGCTTGATACCGAAAGAAAGACTATTTCAGCAGTTTTCCATAATAGATTAGAGAAGAAAATGATGCTTCAAAGCTGTGCTACTGTTCAATACCTATTAAAAGAGCAAAAAGAAGAGCTTACATATAAGGACCTGGAAATAGATTCTCCATACAATACTTACAAACATGCCGGGCTGCCGCCGGGACCTATTGCCTCCCCGGGGTTCAAGGCAATTGAAGCTGCCTTATACCCAGAAAATGTGGATTTTCTATATTTCTTTACAAAGAATGATAACTCACATGTCTTTTCAAAATCCTACAGCGAGCATCTTAATGCCCAGAGCAAAAATAAAAAATAAGCAGAACATAAACCTGCATATGTATGGTTATGTTGCATAAATCCCCATTGATAAAGTGAGACTATCATATATGAAGCAAGGGAAACATTTCGGAGTATCCTTAGCATAGCAGCCATGCCTGTCAAATGCTTGTGCAGCAAGTAGCTCTTTAATGTACAGGGTGATAACATGTCAAATGTCAGCTATAATTATATAGAAAGCTTCCTGCTGGATATGTTACCGGAAAGCATCGGCATATTGAAGGAAATGGAAGAGTATTCGAAAGAAAACCATGTGCCTATAATAACTCCCGATATTGCAGGCTTATTAGCGGTTTTGATAAAATCCGCAGGTATAAAATCAATTTTGGAAGTAGGCACGGCTGTAGGGTATTCTGCTATCCATATGGGCCGGTGCGCAGGCCCGGGTTTTTCAATAAATACCATAGAAAGGGATATAAATGCTGCTGCAAAAGCCGCCGAATTTGTAAAAAGAGCGGGAATGGAAGAAAACATAAAAATAATAACAGGGGATGCTGAAGAATTGCTAAAAAACTTACCGGGTGAGTACGATATGATATTTGTGGATGCAGCTAAAGGCCAATATATGGATTTTATGAAGAACAGCATAGACAAGCTGAGAATAGGCGGACTTTTTGTATGTGACAATGTACTTTTTCGAGGTATGGTAGCAGATAGGAGCCTTCTCATAAGAAGGAAAATAACTATAGTAAAAAGACTGAAGAAATTTCTTTCTTTTATTTCAAACTGTGAAAGCCTTCAGACTGCAGTGATTCCTATGGGAGACGGCATTTCCATAAGCTGTAAGCTTAAGGAGGTGATATTCGATGAATAGGCCGGAGATACTAGCCCCTGCAGGCAACCTGGAAAAACTAAAAATGGCCTTTATTTATGGAGCCGACGCAGTCTATTTTGGCGGTGAAAGATATGGACTAAGAGCTGCTGCAGGGAACTTTACCCTGGAAGAGATCAGAGAGGGGGCATCATATGCCCATAATAAAGGAAAGAAGATTTATGTCACAGTAAATATAATTCCCCATAATGGGGATCTAAAGGGCCTGCCAGAATACCTGAGAGATTTGAAAAATGCCGGCGCAGATGCACTGATAGTATCCGATCCAAGTGTAATAATGATTGCTAAAGAAACTATCCCAGATATGAATCTGCATTTAAGCACTCAGGCCAGCAACACCAATTATAAAAGTGCTGAATTCTGGCACAGTCTGGGTATAAAAAGAATAGTGCTTGCGAGGGAGCTTAGCTTCGATGAAATATGCGAAACTTTGGACAAATCACCCAAAACATTGGAATTTGAAGCCTTTGTTCATGGGGCGATGTGCATATCTTACTCGGGCAGATGCCTGCTTAGCAATTATATGACCGGCAGGGATGCCAACAGGGGTGAATGCGCCCAACCTTGCAGATACAAATATTATCTTACAGAGGAGAAGCGTCCGGGCCAATATATGCCTATAGAAGAAGATGAAAGAGGTACATATATATTTAATTCCCGGGATCTTTGCATGATTGAATATATACCCGAGCTTGTGCAAACAGGATTAAAAAGCTTGAAAATAGAAGGAAGGATGAAGAGTTCCTATTATGTTGCCTCTGTAGTAAGGGCATATAGAATGGCATTGGACAGTTACCTGGAAAGCCCTAAAGAATACATATTTGACCGAGAATGGCTTGATGAACTGTCAAAAGCAAGCCATAGAGAATTCGGAACAGGCTTTTATTTCGGTAAACCTGGCTCAAATGGTCAAATATACGGTTCAAGCTCCTATGTTAGGGATTATGCTTTTGTCGGGCTCGTAATCGATTTTGATAGAAAAACCTTCATCGCAACCGTGGAGCAAAGGAACAAAATGTTAGTCGGGGATGAAATTGAAATAATCGGTCCTCACAGAAAGCTCTTTACTCAAAAAATTGAAAAAATGTGGGACCAGGAGGGGGAAGAAATACAAGCAGCCCCACATCCGCAGCAAATTGTCAGCATCAAAATGGAGAAGGCTGTTGAAAAGCATGATATTCTGAGAAGGGAGCGAAGAGATGGTGAATGAGACAAGTGCCAAAAGATCTCTGATAATTGGAATAGCAGGAGGCACAGGATCAGGGAAAAGCACCGTGTCAAAGGCAATTATGGACAGCATACCTGAAAGGAGCGAACAATAATAGAACAGGATTGCTACTATAAAGAACAAGGCCATTTGCCCCCTAAGGAAAGGGAGAAGGTCGATTATGATCACCCCCTTGCCTTTGATACTGAGCTCCTAATCGATCACGTTACGAAGCTTATTTAGGGACAAGCAATAGAAAAACGCAAATAGTAAAGAATTTGTATAACCTTTCCCGATTTGACAATAATAATTAATGCAAGTTATTGGGGGAGGTTATTACTTTGAGGGCAATTCAGGAGTTTCAAAATAATAATTCCGATAGCACCCGGAAAGAACCTTATAAAGCAGAAGATATTTCTCGTCAATTCAGGAAAAACAACTATGTTCTCATTCATAAAAAGCGAATGAAGATTATTGGGATTTCTTTTGTCATTATATACGGATTGTTGTTACTAAGGCTTTTCTACATCCAGGTATATATGGGAAGGGACTACAGTGAAAAAGCCGTCAGACAGCGGATGATCAATATACCAATTTCCGCAAATAGGGGAATAATTTATGACAGAAATATGATAGCCGTTACAGATAGAGAAATAAAAAAAGTAGTTATAGTATATCCAGCCTTTGTTAATGACAAAAAAACTGCTGCTGTGACAATTTCAAAAGCCTGTGGTATTTCCGAAGAGGCAGTAATAAAAAAAATAGAAAGCTCATTGGATACTGCGGAATTCACTTGCGAAATTAATCAGAATGAGTATTTGTCATTGATTGAAAGCGGGAGAATAAAAGGGGTCATAGCAGTAGAAAAAAGGATCAGATATTCTGAAGATGGCCTTGCAAGTCATTTGATAGGTTATATAAGCAAAACGGATAAAATAGGCTACATGGGAATTGAAAAAAGTATGAACAGCTATTTGGAGGGCAGAAGCAGTGACAGCTTGGCCGCGGTAGTAGACAGCAGCAAAAATATTATCAGGGGCCTGGGTTTCAGAAAGGTAGAAGCACCAAGAGACGGCGCTGGATACAGCATAAAGCTTACTCTGGACTATCACATACAGAGGATAATAGAAAATATAATGGATAAAAATGGCATAGATGGTTCAATCATAGTAATGGATATAAAAAACGGTGATATACTGGGTATGGCAAGTAAACCCGATTTTGATCAGGACAGCATAGATAAGTATATTAAGAGCAGCGGCAATGAGCTTATTAACAAGTCAGTCTGGCAATTTGACCTTGGCTCAATATTTAAGACAGTTGTCGCTGCAGCCGCAATTGAAGGAAATTATATAAGCCCGGGAGACCAATATAAGTGTCAGGGTAGTATCGATGTCGGTAATAATAGAATAAAGTGCGCCACATATAAGACTCACGATAACCGGGAACTAGACATAAAGGAGGCTTTCGCACTGTCCTGCAATAGCACGTTTATACAAATAGGAATGAGAACAGGGGCGACCAAAATACTGGCAATGGCTGAACGATTCGGATTTGGCCAGAAGATTTGCTTCACTATTCCGGAAGAAAAATCGGGATATTTACCTGGGGCACAGGAAGAAGGCATTGGCAATATTTCCTTGGGACAGGGGAAGCTGCAGGCTACACCGCTGCAGGTAACAACAATGATGGCTGCAATTGCAAATAATGGGATTAGAAACGATCCTCAATTAGTTGACTCATTGATTACGGACAGGGGCATTACAGTAAAAAAACTTGAAAGGTCCAGGCCCCAAATTGTATTGAATCCAAAGACATCAAAGCTGCTTAAGGATATGCTCCACGAAGTTACAGTATCGGGAACGGGTAAACAAGCCAATATGGATGAACTTGGGGGATGCTGCGGAAAGACAAGCTCGGCCCAGACGGGTATAGATAAGGGCGAGGTGGTTCATGGCTGGTTTTCGGGTTTTGTTCCATATGAAAATCCTAAATATGCGATAACAGTTTTCCTTTATAACGGAAAATCGGGAGGTAGCGCTGCAGCACCGATATTTAAGGAAGCAGCGACTGAAATACTTATGTTTGTAAATAGATAATAATATTTACATAAATTTTTTTATGTTTATTAAATATACAGGCACACTTCCAAATTTGTAATCATATAATTTTAGTAAGCAAAGTTTTCCATTGTATGGCAAACTTTTTATAAATTTGGAGGTGTGATCCTTTGCTGCTCTTTATTGCATCTCTTATAATATCCACAATTAAGGATATATGCCTGTTATTTGGATATATTCAAAATGTTAATTCATTTCCGCAGCCTCTTTCTGCTGAGGAAGAAAAGCATTATCTGGAAGAATACAGAAATGGCAATGATGATGCAAAAAATATACTTGTCGAACGAAACCTCAGACTAGTTGCACATATAGTGAAAAAATATGCAAGCGCAGGAAGGGAAATTGACGATTTGATATCCATAGGGACAATAGGACTTATCAAAGCCATATTGACCTTTGATGAATGCATGGGAACAAGACTTGCAACTTATGCTGCCCGATGCATAGAAAATGAGATCCTGATGACAATAAGGGCATCAAAAAAAACAAAAAATGAAGTATCATTGCAGGACCCCATCGGAGTCGATAAGGAGGGCAACGAAATCAG
>CAYURW010000126.1:0-6407 GCA_964447145.1 uncultured Clostridiaceae bacterium | reverse complement strand
TATCTAATGCTTCCTGATAAAGCCCGGCATGAACCTCTTCCGCTTTCATTGCAAAGGTGAAGGACATAAGAGCAGCCTTATTTCCTTCTGCCTCAGCTTCTTTCACGAAATCAGGATACATCTCCTTATATTCGTATGTTTCCCCTGCAACACCATTCTTCAGATTATCTGCTGTTGAACCAATTTTCCCTGCCACTTCAAAATGCTTTAAGGCATGAAGGGTTTCGGCATCAGCTGCGGCTCTAAACAATTTTGCTGCATTCATTTTTCCTTCTTTTTCGGCTTTCTTGGCATATGCGGTATACTTTCTGTTTGCTTCGGATTCTCCTGTAAATGCCGCCATCAGATTTTTAAGCGTTTTATTTTCACTCATTTTGTTGTCCTCCTCTTTTTTATTAAAAGCTTTTAATAGTCTTTTCACTGTTTCTTTTGGGAACCCTTCCGGGTAATTTTGATCAAGCAGTGATTGTAAAAATTCCTTGGCATTCTCACTTTGGGGTAACATAAATCCGGCTTCACGGATTATGTCCTCCGCCATAATGTGGTTGGATTTTTCAATGGCAAAAGAAAGCTTTCCGGGTAAACCCGCAGAAACATTTTCCTGTTCCGACTTGCTTCTCATCAGCGCCTTGAGAGTATTGACAACAGGTTCTGTTTTATCCTGCTGTTTCGGATAGTCTTTTGGTACCATTGAAATTGCACCTGATGGGCAGGCATCAGCACAGTCTCCACAACCGATGCACTTGGCGACATCAATGATACTGTTCTCTGTATCTGTCGCCCCGGTAGGGCATACATAAAGGCATAAACAATCCTTTGTGCACAAGCGTATATTTCTTACTGCATATTTATCAGCCATTATTATTTCCTCCCTTCAATCTTCTCAAACTTCCAATTCGGCACCTTGCAAACAGGGCAGATCTCAGGCAGTGTATCTCCTATATAAATGAAGCCGCAAATAGTACAAACATAAACCCCTGTATTCTCCAGCATTGCGTCTCCTTCTTTTTGGTAGCGTGCTAAAAGAGATTTCTGAATGCGCGTAACTTTTTCACTCCATACCAGAGCCCGAAGCGCACCCCGATCCTTTTCGTTGGATGCTGCAGCATTGGCGTTGGGGAAACCCTCTTCCAAATCTTTTTCAATTAGTGCAAGCAATTGGTTAAAGTCTGGGTCCTTAGCAGGTGCTGAGTTCGTCTTAAAATACCCGGCCAGTTCTTCAAAAAGAGCTGCTTCTTCCGGCTTATACTGTTTTTCGCAGCCACGTGCAAGATTCGTGCAAAGTGCACTGACTTCTAAGGAAGACAATTCCTTCATGTCTGTGGACGGCTCAATCACAGATATCGGCTTCTTTTCAGAAAATGTAGCTGACTCACCCTGTTTATTAAATTCAGATTTTGCTGCACCGCAGAGAGGGCAAACCCAATCTTCCGGCAGTTCCTCCCATGTTGTCCCCGGAGCAATGCCTGCTTCGGGAATACCTTTTGTTTCTTCATAGATGTAGCCGCAAACGGAACATACATACTTTGCCATTTTGTTACCTCCTCACTTGTTTTTCCCTAAATTTGAAAGGCATCTTTGACAAATACCTTTAAAATATACGTTTTTATCATTGATTTGAAAATTACTTAAGTCTTTGCATGTCAATGAATCGATATCGATACAAAAGTCATATATTGTTCCACAGGATTCACATTTAAAATGTCCATGGTTTTCTGTAACAATGTCGTACCTGGTTTCATGATCTTCAATTGTAATTATCCTGACCAAACCCGCTTCTGCTAACATTCCCAAAGTGTTATAAACTGTAGTTTTTGATAGTGTAGAGATGTCCTTGTGAAGGTCAGTAAAAATCTGCTCTACAGTTGGATGGCATTGGTTTATGGTAAGGTACTCCAAAACCTTCAACCTTTGATATGACAGATGTATATTTCTTATTTTCAATTCTTGCTTTAATTCTTCAAATGAAGGTTTCATAAACTCACCACCAATGTTCTATGTGTTGTATCTATTACAAAGTTGTAACCATTACATTAATGATAACAGGTTATAACTAAAAATGCAATAGTATACGGGAAAGAAATGTACTTGCACTAATTTTATGATGTGCAATTACCATTTTTCAATTCAAAGGTTGTATTCTATTGCCACACTCATCATATTGCCACCTCCAGTAAACTTCCCGACCTTTTTCATTCTTTTTTTATGGTAAACCTCGCTGCTGTTCCGTCAGCGAAACAGTTGATTATGGGGTAATGCGCTTCCGGAACATCCCCCTGGGGAGTATGTCACTGTTGATAAGCTTTCACATTTACGTCGCCTGCAACTGCCGTGACCTCTGAAGAAAACTTATTCCCATTCATAACTGATGCCTCGTAGTTTCCTCCTACCTGCACATTACCGGCCTGAGCTGCCGCTCCCACATTCCCTTTCCAATCTATCTCGGTTACTCTTCCTGTACCGCCTTCCATAGTATAAGTTATCATTGTTACAGCTTCTACCTTTCCTCCTGTAGAACTGCCCCCAACCCTAATCCTTATACCTATGCCACTCCTCCTGTCACAGTATCCGTCCCCCAGTTATATCCAAGTTTTGCAGCTAACCTTGCAGCCCCAGATATTTCAATACTGTGAGGCGTGACAGTCAAGCTAATCGGGCCATAGCTTTTTTCCTATGAAACCATATCAAGAAGTGCATCAGCATAGGCATTATCTCTTGCTTTCTGATCCTCCATTATCTTTATATTTGTATCAATAGTAAAGCATATGACAAAATCACCACTTCTGCAAAACACATTAGTGTGCTTTGTTTTCATATAATTGATGATCACTTATTATTCAACGACGATGATTTAACTTATATTATATTTGATATAAATAGTCTTAATTTTTTAATATTTTTTATATTATAATATGAAAACTTGTTGCAATTAGATTATTTTATGTTAATCTATCCTAAAGTGAGGTGTTTATCATGGTCCAGCGCAAACAATATATGGAGAAGCTAAAAAAGCTCAAAGACAAAAAAATTATTAAGGTAGTTACCGGTGTCCGCCGCTGTGGAAAGTCCACATTATTTTTGTTGTTCCGTGAATATCTCAAAGAATGCGGTATTTTGGATTCTCAAATTATCACTGTAAATTTTGAGGATGTCATAAATGAACCCCTTCTTGACTATAAAACATTGCATCAATATGTTACTGATAGGCTTGTTCCTAATAAAATGACATATGTGTTTTTGGACGAGGTTCAAAACGTACCCCAGTTTCAGAAGACTGTCGACAGCTTATTTATCAAGGATAATGTAGATGTATATATCACCGGTTCAAATGCACACATACTTTCCGGTGGGCTGGCTACACTGCTCTCGGGACGCTATATCGAAATTAGCATGCTGCCCCTTTCATTTGCAGAGTATTTTGAAATGGTCGGCGGTGACAAACAAGCTGCTTGGAATGCCTACTACAGAAACGGGGGCTTCCCCTATGCCGCTTCCCTTGATGATGAAGATATCCGAAAGGATTATATCGCTGGAATTTATAATACAGTCCTTCTTAAAGATATTGTCGCACGTAAACGAATAAGCGACATCCCATTGCTTGAAAGTGTAATCAAATTTCTGTTCGACAATATCGGGAATATAGTGTCCTCAAAGAAAATTTCTGACAGCCTCACTTTCTACGGCAGAAAAACAACCTCGGTGACAGTTGAAAATTACATTGAAGCACTAATCAATGCCTTTGTACTTTATAAGGCCGGGCGTTATGATGTCAAGGGCAAGCAGTATCTTAGATCCCTTGAGAAATATTATCTTGTGGATATCAGCCTGCGCCATCTGCTGTTAGGTGACAAAAATGCTGAGGTTGGGCACATTCTCGAAAACATCGTATATCTCGAACTGATACGCCGCGGTTATTCGGTCACAATAGGGAAAATAGGCAATAAGGAAATAGACTTCATCGCTGAAACGGGTGGAGACAAAATCTACTATCAGGTCTCAGCAAGTATTCTCGATCCCGCAACATTTTCACGGGAAATTGAGCCACTGAAAAAAGTAAACGATCATTATCCGAAATTCATTGTCTCAATGGATGAATTACCTATGGGTGAAGATGGCATTAAGCAAATCAACATTATTGACTTCTTATTGAAAGCATAAATGATGAACCATGCAAACATACAGATGATATTAATTTTTTGATAACTTAAAAGCAAAGCATCGGACACCCAAAATGCAGGCACCCGATCTTGGATAGTCGAAACAAAAAATGAGTCATTGTCAGCACATCAAAAATGAGTTACCCCATTTGAGATCCTAATCTCACATGGGGTAATAAAAATTGATACAAATAACTTAAGCACAGTATATCAACTATCTTTATCTTTAAATAGAATGAAGTCTCACGCACAACATTATTCTAAATATCTTGAGTGCGATTTCCTAATGCTTACGAACCGACCGCCGCTTTACATCTTTACGGATTTCCTCAAAGCAAGCCTCATCAACCTTTCCCGCCTTACGGAATGTTGCTGCAGCCTGCGACATTACCGTATAGTTTAATTGTGTTCCTTCGCTATCGGCAAGATAATCAAGCGCTCTGTCAGGTGCAATTCCAAAACGTCCTGCGGTTTCTACTGCGTCGATATTTGCCCCAAGGAAGATAAACTCCCACCCATATTTCGTCTTTTGATGTTCAATCTGAGCTTTGACCTTTTCGGCAGAGTATTCCCTGCTGGCATTTTCTTCGCCGTCTGTGATAATAACAAACATCACTTTTTCAGCACGGTAGTCTTCAGCGGTATGCTTCTGTGTGTTGCCAATTTTGTGAATCGTCCTGCCGATTGCATCAAGAAGTGCAGTCGAGCCGCCGACCTGATACTCCTTCTCCGTAATAGCACTGACTGCCTTAAGGTCGATACGATCATGAAGCAGCTCGTAGTTGTTATCGAATAATACCGTTGTGATGCGACATTCTCCCTCTATGGCCTGTTGCTTTGATAGCATTGAGTTGTATCCGCCAATGGTGTCGGCTTCCAATCCGCCCATCGATCCACTTTTGTCAAGTATAAATACCAGTTCCGTTAATCCCTTTTTCATTGTTATATCCTCCTAAGACTTATTTGATAGTCTTAGGTTACTATTTTACATGGGAATGAAGGTCGCTTTAGAAACGACATTGCGGCAGTGTATATCGCTTGTTAGCACCCTCCCAACAGCTGCTGGTCATACTCGAACAGCACTTCATTTATCTCGAAAACATCGTATTTTCCGTTTGTGATGAAATATTCAACGATAACATCAAACTTTACAGCATGGGAAAGTGCATATCCTGCCCGCTCCAGGAGGCCGTCGGTTTCTTTAAGCGATAATTCCAGTGCCACGGCAAGGGCAATCGCCGTGCGCTTGCTCGGCATATACCCTTTGTTACTCCTAATTTTGGAGAACAATTTACGATCTAGATTGGCACGTTTATAAACCTCTACATCTGTCATTTCCTTGGCATCAATAAGACGCAGGAGCATCTGGGAGAAAGGCTCGTCCAGGTTGCCGACCAAATCATCAAGTGGGGCAGGCGCACCCGCAGACTGGGAAAGCATCTCATTGAAAGCAGGCTCGTTGTATCTATCAACACTCTCTTCTGATTTGTATAAGGTATACCGCTCTACATCGAGCAGCTGCCGCCGTCGAATATGGTGTTCTGCGACATAGTGCTCGTCTATGTAGCTTTTGACTGCTCCAAGCAGTTCGCGGCTGACGGTGAATGCTGACTTGTCAAAGACTACAAGTGTCACATCAAGATCGTGGTCTGTAAGAAAATCCTGAATTGCCGAAATGGCCACCTGAAGTGCCTCGTCTTTTGGATAGCCATAAATACCACTTGAGATCAACGGGAATGCGATGCTCTCGCACTTATTTTCAACTGCCCTTTTCAGTGAGTTTGTATAAGCGGCACGAAGGTTCTGCTCGTTTTGCTCCTTGTTCCATTGCCGATAGACGGGGCCTGCTGCGTGGATAACATACTTAGCAGGCAAACCAAATCCCGGCGTGATAACCGCTTCACCTGTCTTAATAGGGGCAAGTTTATCACAGGCTGTTTGAAGCTTAATCGCTCCCGCAGCTTTGAATATGGCTCCGCAAACTCCGCCGCCCATTTGCAGGTCGGTGTTTGCGGCATTGACGATGGCATCAACTCTCATTTTTGTTATGTCCTGCCGGACGATAGTAAATGGCATAGCTTAACCCCTCCGTTCAGTTGATATTGACATGCTCCCACCTATTCTTCATTCATGCCTTCTCACCTTGGCCTTCAATATGTTCTCTGATACCCTAAAGTTTATCATAGTTGACACTTCCACAGCTAAAGCAATGGGATTCTTGGGTGATTAAACGCCAGTCTGTTTCCAGTA
>CAYURW010000125.1:0-6530 GCA_964447145.1 uncultured Clostridiaceae bacterium | reverse complement strand
AGCATTTGCCGGGGATTGATTGCGGTGTATGCGGAGCGCCTACCTGCAAGGCATTTGCGGAGGATATAGTAAAGGGTGAGAACAAAGGTGCCGTCTGTTTGGTAAAGACCATGAATGGTTTTAGGAATAACGGAATTATTTAATAACAGGGGGGGGTCAACATGTTAGTAAAAGATGCTGCTGAGAACATCGGAATGAGGTTGCTGGCAGGAGAAACCGGGATTGACAGGGAATTGACGGGGGTCTATATATGTGACCTTTTAAGCTGGGTTATGGCCCATGGCAAGAAGGGGGATGGATGGATCACCGTTCAGACACACTCAAATATTATTGCTGTAGCAGTATTGCTTGAATTAAGCTGTATAATAGTACCCGAAGGGACAGAAGTCGAAGAAGAAACTCTCAGAAAAGCCGAAGAAGAAGGAATCGCCGTATTTCAATCAAGTTTAAGCTCATACGGGTTGGCAAAAGAGCTTTGTGAAATGGGAATTGAGTAATATGAAATTTGCGGTGGATTTTCACATACACTCTGCATTGTCTCCTTGCGGGGATGAGGATATGACACCATGCAACATTGTTAATATGGCAGTATTGAAAGGCCTTGACATAATTGCAGTTACAGATCACAACTCCTGCGCCAACCTTCCCGCAGTTATGGAAGCTGCCAGAGAGAATGGGCTTATGGTTATTCCAGGCATGGAGGTCCAGACAAAGGAAGAGGTGCATATATTATGCCTTTTCAAAAAATTAGAAGGGGCAATGAAATTTTCCGAGATAGTTTACAATTCATTGCCTGATATTAAGAATAATGAGGAAATATTTGGGAGGCAGCTGATTTTTAACAGTTCAGATGAAATAGTGGGGAAGGAGGACAGGCTTCTTTTATCATCCACCATACTTTCCGTCAATGATGTTTTTGTATTGGCCAGAGGGCTTGGAGGGATATGTATTCCTGCTCATGTAGACAGACAGAGCTACGGTATTATTGTAAACCTTGGCTTTATACCCCCCGGGCTGAACGTCAAAACCATCGAAATATCAAAAAAAAGCACGACCGAGGCTATTTATTCAAAACATCCATTTTTGAACAAATATAAATATATCGTTTCATCCGACGCCCACTATCTTCAAGATATCAGTGAAAGAGAATTTTTTATTGAACTGAGCGATTTGAGCATAAGTGAGCTTTTTGACGTATTGGACGGAAAAAATAAATAGTATTGATGATGCAAAGGTTGGGCTCTGCAGAACCTATTTATTTTATCCTAAATGAACAAAAAATATTTAAATACTTGTTAAAAATATATCTAATATGTGATACAATATTGTAAGGCTTAATTGACAAATTTATATCAATTACGGGCAATGATGTATAACTATAAATTTTTGAAGGAGGGAACTCTTTAATGTCTGATGAGGCAATGAAAGAAAAAATGGAGAGTTTGGAGGAAGTAATTCGTAAGCATAAGGGACAACAGGGCTCTTTGATTCCGATTCTCCATGAAACACAGGAACTATTCGGATATATTCCGGAAGAAGCCCAGAAGAAAATCTCAGAGATATTGAATATTCCAATGTCCGAGATATATGGCGTTGCAACTTTTTATTCAAGGTTTACCTTAAGCCCCAGAGGGGAGCATACAATAAATGTATGTCTTGGAACAGCATGTTATGTGAAGAATGCTCAGGGAATACTCGACAGGTTTGAGGAAGAATTAAAGGTTGAGGCAGGAGGTACGACAAAAGACGGAAAGTTTACTCTCGAGGCTACAAGGTGCCTGGGATGCTGCGGTCTTGCCCCTGTAATAATGATCAATGAAGATGTGTATGGTAAGCTGGTGCCGGATGATATTCCGGAAATATTGAAGAAATATTAGAAAAGTACGTTCATGAAGGATTTATCGCTGCACATTTTAGATTTGTCTCAAAATTCAATTTCGGCAGAAGCCGGATTAGTTGAAATAAGCATTATCGAAGACACAAAAAAAGACAGTCTGACCATAATCATTGAAGATGACGGCAAAGGGATCGATAAGGAAATGCTTAAAAAAATAATGGATCCTTTTGTGACAACAAGGACAAGCAGAAAGGTCGGTCTCGGAATACCGCTTATGCAGGCGGCATGCAGAAGATGCGATGGGGATCTGACAATAGAATCAGAAGAGAATGTAGGTACGAAGCTGACTGCAACCCTCAGGCATGGACATATAGACAGAGCCCCTATGGGGAATATGGCAGAAACTATGATGATTCTTATTCTCGCAGGTTGTGACAACGGCAGATCGGTTGATTTTGTATACAGGCATTGTTTGGACAATGAAGAATTCTGCCTGGATACAAGGGAGATAAAGGCCGCTCTGGGAAGCGGAATAAATCTGGGAGAACCCGATGTTTTGATGTGGATCAAAGGATACATTAATGAAGGTTTAATGAATTTGCGCGGAGGTATGTAAAATGAAAACAATTCAGGAACTGGAAGAAATCAGAAAGAAAACCCTGGATACTATTAATATCAGGAAAGATAGATCCGGCACCAGAATAGTTGTCGGCATGGCAACCTGCGGAATTGCTGCAGGAGCGAGACCTGTGCTTCTTTCAATAATGGACGAAGTCAGGAAGCATGACCTGGCAGATGTTGTAGTTGCACAGACAGGCTGTATAGGTATGTGTAGGCTTGAGCCTATAGTAGAGGTATATAGACCCGGAGAAGAAAAAGTTACCTATGTCAAAGTAAATCCTTCAAAAGCAATAAGAATAGTGAACGAGCATATTATGCAGGGCAAGGTTATCGAGGGATATACGATCGGGGCAGAAAGCAAATAGTGGAAGACTTGCGTACTGTAGGCAAAATAGTAATCTGTTAGGAGGTAATTATAAATGGAGATGTATCGTTCCCATGTAATGATTTGCGGGGGTACAGGGTGTTCCTCCTCAAATTCTGAACAAATCGCAAAGAACTTTGAAGAGGAAATAAAGAAAAACGGACTCGAAAATGAGGTTGTTGTTGAAAGGACCGGATGCTTCGGGCTTTGCGCCTTAGGTCCCGTAGTGATAATTTATCCCGAGGCTTCTTTCTATAGTCTGGTTAAGCCGGAGGACGTGGGAGAAATTGTTCACGAACACCTGATAAAGGGCAGGGTCGTAAAAAGGCTCCTTTATGCTGAGACCGTTCATGAGGGTGAATTGAAGGCCCTTGAGGAGATTGACTTTTACAAGAAACAGGTTAGGGTTGCATTACGAAATTGCGGAATAATAAATCCTGAAGATATAGACGAGTATTTGGCTTTTGACGGATACAAAGCTCTTGAACAGGTGCTTACCAAAATGTCACCGGCAGAAGTAATAGACACTATGAAGAAATCCGGGCTCAGAGGAAGAGGCGGGGCGGGTTTCCCCACAGGAATGAAGTGGGATTTTGCAGCGAAAGCACAAAATGACCAGAAATACGTTCTCTGCAACGCAGACGAAGGGGACCCGGGAGCATTCATGGATAGAAGTGTTCTGGAGGGGGACCCCCATTCCGTAATAGAGGCAATGACCATTGCCGGCTATGCCATCGGCGCCAACCAGGGATATATATATTGCAGGGCGGAATATCCAATAGCTGTCAAACGTCTTGGGATCGCAATAGGACAGGCGAGACAATACGGGCTTTTGGGTGAAAATATTATGGGGACAGGCTTCAAATTTGACTTAGAGCTAAGGCTTGGAGCAGGCGCATTTGTCTGCGGGGAAGAAACCGGTCTTATTGCTTCTATCGAGGGACAGCGAGGAATGCCGAGATCAAGGCCTCCATTCCCGGCAAACAAGGGATTGTTCGGGAAACCGACAATATTGAACAACGTTGAAACCTATGCCAACATTCCGGTCATATTCAGCAAAGGTCCCGAATGGTTTGCAAGTATGGGTACAGAGAAATCCAAGGGTACAAAGGTATTTGCTCTTGGTGGCAAAATCAACAACACAGGCCTTGTAGAAATTCCCCTTGGAACTTCACTCAGGAATGTTATTTATGAAATAGGCGGAGGCTGCCCCAACGGAAAGAAATTCAAAGCCGTTCAGACAGGAGGACCTTCGGGGGGATGCATTCCTGCTTCCGAACTCGATGCACCTATTGACTATGAGAGCCTTGCTGCGTTAGGTTCCATTATCGGTTCCGGCGGTATGATCGTAATGGACGAGGACAACTGCATGGTTGACATAGCAAGGTTCTTCATGGACTTTATCGTTGATGAGTCCTGCGGAAAGTGCACACCTTGCCGCGAGGGCACAAAGAGGATGCTTGAGATACTTACAAGGATAACCGAGGGAAACGGCCAGGAGGGAGATATAGAAAAGCTGGAAGATCTTGCATCAAGTATTAAGGATGCCGCTCTCTGCGCATTGGGGCAGACGGCCCCGAACCCGGTGCTTTCCACCATCAAGTATTTCAGAGATGAGTATGAAGCCCACATTAAGGATAAGAGATGCCCGGCAGGAGTATGCAAGGAGCTGCTCAGATATACAATTATTGCCGACAAGTGCAAGGGCTGCGGAATATGTGCAAAGAATTGCCCGCAGAATTGCATTTCGGGGCAGCTGAAGAGCCCCTATGTGATAAACTCAGAGCTATGTATAAAATGCGGAGTTTGCATGCAGAAATGCCCCTTTGGAGCAATAGTAAAGAAATAGAATATTTTGAAAATACCGGCCCATATGAATATTGGGTCGGTATTTTTTTGAATGAGAAGGAAATTAAGGAAACATAAACCTGTTAAAGCAAGAAATATGCCGGTTTACCGAAAAATAGAATATTAATATTGAAATATAGTTAAAAATATAACAAAAGGGTTTGATATAATAGTGTCGAATAGATACTAATTGTGAGTCTGGCAGTCTTAATTGTCAAATTTAATTTTATATACAAATTAAGGGGTGAGAAGTTGAATATGAGGACATTGACATTCAAAGGCGGAACTCATCCACCACATAGCAAAAATGCTACCGAGGGCATGGCATTGGAAAGAGCCAATGAACCAAAAGTTGTTGTGATCCCCATGCAGCAACATATAGGTGCTCCTTGTGAACCTGTTGTGCAGGTTGGTGATGAGGTTAAGATAGGGCAAAAGATAGGAGAGGCAAAAGGCTTTGTATCAGTGCCTGTGCATTCAAGCGTTTCCGGAAGGGTAACAGCAATTGAGCCAAGGCTTTGTACAGGTGGGGCAGCCGTCAATTGCGCAGTGATCGAATCCGATATGAAAAATGACATTTCGGATGATATTGCCTCCAAGGGCAGTCTTTTAGATTTATCGGCTGATGACATAAAGGGCATTATTAGAGAAGCCGGGATAGTGGGCATGGGAGGGGCAGCCTTTCCAACCCACGTGAAGTTATCTCCGCCTCCGGACAAAGAGGTTGATACAGTTATATTAAACGGTGCTGAATGCGAGCCGTACCTGACTGCAGACCACAGGCTGATGCTTGAGTATCCCGGAGATGTTGTATTTGGTTTGCAGGCGCTGATGAAGGTTTTGGGAGTAAAAAAAGGATTTATAGGAATTGAAACCAACAAGCCGGATGCAGCAGAGAGAATTTTTGAAGCGGCAAAGGGAATTGAAGGTATTGAGGTAGTTGCATTAAAAACTAAATACCCTCAGGGAGCAGAAAAGCAGCTTATACACGCATGTACCGGCCGGGAGGTCCCTTCAGGAGGATTGCCTGCAGATGCAGGTGTTGTGGTCAACAATGTTGGAACGGCTGCGGCAGTTGCAAAAGCAATCAGGACAGGAATGCCCCTGATTGAGAGGATAGTTACCGTTACAGGGCAGGGAGTTAATAATCCAAAAAACCTTGTAGTTAAAATAGGAACTCCTTTCAGGGAAGTAATAGAACAGTGCGGCGGGCTTAGAGGCAAAACGGGGAAGGTAATAGCCGGAGGACCAATGATGGGCATAACCCAATTTTCTTTAGATGTACCTGTTGTTAAAGGTACTTCGGGAATCCTTGTGCTTACAGAGGATGAGGCAAGGCTGTCCGGACCTACAAATTGCATTAGGTGCGGGAAATGCGTTGAGGCATGCCCAATAAACCTTATGCCTCTTAATATAAGCGCCTATTCTCTGGCAAACAGGCATGAACAGGCGGAAGCATTAAATGCAATGGATTGTATAGAATGCGGAGCCTGCTCTTTTGTATGTCCTGCCAAAAGGCCCCTTGTTGAATCGATTAGGGTATCGAAACGTGAAATATTAGCTAGGCGCAAAAAAGCCCAGTCTAAGTGATGGGAGGGAAGGAATTGGAAAATACTAGATTTCTGGTATCATCTTCACCGCATATCAGATCTGAGGAAACAACCCAGAGGATAATGCTGGATGTTATAATTGCACTTATGCCTGCACTTTTTGCCGGTGTGTTTCATTTTGGATTCAGAGTGCTTACACTTACGGTCACTGCCGTAATATTTGCAGTTGCCGCAGAGGCGGCAATGCAAAAAATACTGGGCAAGCCCGTCACGGTCAATGATCTTAGTGCAGTCGTTACTGGTATACTAA
>CAYURW010000124.1:0-6670 GCA_964447145.1 uncultured Clostridiaceae bacterium | reverse complement strand
ATCCATATTTCATAAGCCCAAGGGCATCAATCGTTCGGAAACAAGCTCAATTGGTTACTCTCCGGTAGTCCGAATAAACACCCGTGCTTTTTTAATATTTCTATTACAGTCTTAGAAATCTTTGCCCTTTCCCGCAGATCCTCCATTGAAATAAAGGCTGATTCCTGCCTTGAACAAACTATATTTTGGGCTGCAGCCGCCCCCACCCCCTGAAGAGAGCCCAAGGGAGGCAGTATCCCCTCGTCAGTCAGCAAAAACTTCTTTGCATCTGATTTATTTAGATCCACAGGCAAAAGTTTAATACCTCTCAGATTCATTTCGTACACCACTTCAATAACTGTCATTAGGCCTTTTTCTTTTGCAGATGCATTATTCCCCAATCTATCGATTTCTATCCATTTCGCCTTAATTTCATTAATTTCTTTAATAAAAAGATCTGCATCAAAATCTCCTAATTTTACTGTATAATATGCTGAATAAAAGGCTTCGGGATAAAACACTTTATAGTAAGCCACTCTGAAGGACATCATCACATATGCAGTTGCATGAGCCTTAGGGAACAGATACTTAACTTTTTTGCAGGACTCTATATACCATTCCGGAATATCCTTTTCCTTCATAGCTTTTTCAAACTCCGGTGTCAGGCCTTTACCCTTCCTTACATTCTCAGCTATCCTGAAAGAGATTTTTGGATTTACCCCTTTGTATATAAGGAAAAGCATTATATCATCCCGGGTGGATATAACATTCTTTAGAGTCGCTGTACCGCTTTTTATTATATCCTGGGCATTATTGAGCCATACATCGGTGCCGTGGGACAGCCCGGAAATCCGCACAAGCTCAGCAAATGTCCCGGGTTGTGTATCTATAAGCATCTGCCTGACAAATTTAGTCCCGAACTCTGGTATTCCAAGACTCCCAACCTGGCATCCTATTTCCTCCAGGTCGACCCCCAGGGCTTCCGTTGAAGTAAAAAGGCTTAGGGTCTTAGGATCATCCAGAGGTATATTATCAGAGCTGAAACCCGTAATATCCTCAAGCATTTTGATCATTGACGGCACATCATGTCCGAGTATATCCAGTTTGAGTAGCCTGCCGCTTATTGAACGATAGTCGAAATGCGTTGTTATTACACTTGACCCCGTATCGTCAGCGGGCCTTTGGATAGGCGTAAAGTTATGTATATCAGTATAATCGGGAACTATCATAACTCCCCCGGGATGCTGTCCCGTAGTCCTTTTGATTCCGGTGCAACCTTTTATGAGCCTATCCATTTCCGCATTACTTATATTTATGCTCTTTTCTTCATAATATTTCTTGATGAAACCGTAAGCGGTCTTTTCAGCAATCGTCCCTATAGTTCCTGCTCTAAAAACGAACCCTTTTCCAAAAAGCTCTTCCGTGTATTTATGTGCCTCCCCTTGATACTCCCCTGCAAAATTCAGGTCAATATCAGGCTCTTTGTCTCCTTCAAAACCAAGAAACATTTCAAAAGGAATGTCATGTCCATCTTTCTTATACTGTGAACCACAATTGGGGCATTTCTTGTCAACAAGGTCGACGCCTGACTCAATCGAACCATCGGAAAAGAATTCGGAATGCTTGCATTGGGGGCAAAGGTAATGAGGTGGAAGAGGATTGACCTCAGTGATGCCGGACATTGTTGCGACAAAGGAAGAACCCACTGACCCCCTTGAACCTACGAGGTACCCGTCATTCATTGATTTTGCCACCAGCTTGTGAGCAATAAGGTACATTACCGCATAACCGTTTTTAATAATTGAATTAAGCTCTTTGTCAAGCCTTTTGAGAACAATTTCCGGAAGTTGTTCCCCGTAGAGCCCATAAGCCCTTTTCATTGCCATATCCATTATTTCTTCCTTGGCCCCTTCAATTTTGGGCGGAAACTTGTCTTCAGGTATAGGGATAATTTCCTCTATCATATCTGCAATTTTGTTGGGGTTGCTTACAACAACAGAATAAGCTGTTTCACTGCCCAGGTAATCAAATTCCTCAAGCATTTCGTCAGTGGACTTAAAATACAGGGGCGCTTGTTCATCCGCATCAGGATACCCCTGTCCAGCCATTATTATTCGCCGGAATATCTCATCTTCAGGCTCAAGAAAATGTACATCCCCTGTCGCAACTACGGGCTTGTTCAGCTTTTTCCCCAACTCTACTATTCTCCTGTTTATTGATTCGATTCCGGCTCTGTTCTCCAGCTTACCGTTTCTCACCAAAAATTCGTTGTTGCCCCTTGGCTGTATTTCCAAATAATCGTAGAATTTTGCTATTTCTGTTATTGTATTTTCATCAGACTCATTCAAAATACTCCTGAACACTTCTCCAGACTCACAAGCCGAGCCTATAATGAGACCCTCCCTGTATTGCAGCAGAAGACTTTTGGGAATCTTAGGCTTCTTATGAAAAAAGTTCAAGTGTGACATTGATATGAGTTTATAAAGATTTTTTAGCCCCGTCATGTTTTTGACCAATATCACTATGTGATAGTATTCCTGAGTCCTATAGCTTACCCCGCTGCCTGAAAGCTTATTTAAGTCCGTAATTTTGTTTATTCCCCTGTCCTCCAGAATTTTTATGAATTTAAGCATTATTTCTGCGGCAGCCTCTGCGTCACTATCCGCCCTATGGTGATTTTCCAAGCTTATGCCTAAATGTTCGCATACAACATTCAGCCTGTGTCTGTTCAGTTCCGGCAGTAATATTCTTGAAAGCTGAAGAGTGTCAATTACAGTATTTCCAACATTCAAGCCCAATTCCCCTGCTTTTGCTGTAATAAATCCAAAGTCAAAGCTTGCATTATGTGCTATTATTGGATGATCCTTAATAAACTCAATAAACCTTGGAAGTATCTCCCGTATTGTGTCTTTGTTCTTGACAGTCTCATTGCTGATACCCGTCAGTTTTGTTATGTTTTCCGGTATAGGGATTTCAGGATTTATTAGTTCTGAAAATCTATCCGTAAGCTTCCCTTGTTTTATTTTGACCGCAGCAATTTCTGTTATTCTATCTTTGACTGGGGAAAGCCCTGTTGTCTCTATATCAAATACTATAAATTCATCGCTGAGGCTTCCGCTTCCAGAGTTATACACTATCGGTACCCCATCATTGACAAAATAACCCTCAACCCCGTAAATCACCTTAATACCATATTGTTTCGATGCCTCATAAGCTTCGGGAAATGCTTGCACTACCCCATGGTCCGTAATCGCTACAGCTTTGTGTCCCCAGAATTTCGCCTTCTTTATTAAATCTGTAGCCTGACAGACCCCGTCCATAGCGCTCATCCCTGTGTGGGCATGGAGTTCTACTCTCTTTTTCTCAGAACTATCCATGCGTAGTTTTTTCTCTTCTTCAATTATATTAATCGGATATATGACCAGTTCTCTTATGTATTGGTCGTATTGTATATCCCCTTTAATTTTCACATATCTGCCGTCTATAATGTTATTCATCAGTCCTGCAGTGTTATTTTCATCTTTTATGAATATTTTTGCCGTAATGGAATTGGTGTTGTCGGTAACATTAAATATTATGATGGTTTTACCGTTATTAAGAGCTTTCGCTTCAGTATTGAAAATGTTCCCCTGAATTGTGACCCTCCCTGAATCCTCTGCTATTGAGTCAATGCTTATTGGAGAGTCCTTAAAGGTCTTGCCCATTATGACTGTTGGCTTTCTTATTTCCGTTCCTTCATGGTTATTATTTTGTTTCATAGCTTCGGCTACAATCTTGTTCTCTTCTTCAAAATAGCACTTCAAGTATTCATCTTCACAAAACTTCTCTTCACCGTTCGGGCATATTAGGACCTGCAGATCAATATTGAAATAGTCCTTTATGTATTTTCCTGCTATGTTATGGCACTTCTTTAGAATTAAAAAATCTGCAGCTTCCTTCGATGGCACAGTAAGCTTGATAACATTGTCCTCAAGACTAATTGCAGCATCCATAAGAAAACCCGTAAAAGACGGGTTTTCGGTGATTATCACCTTTTTAAGCTCTTCCCATTGTGAACCGGCTAATTCCTCTGCATTAATATCAAAAGGGGGGCCATCAATAACTATGTGCACCCGGTTCAGGCTGAAGGCATCTGTGATCTGCTTTTCTATTCCGGCAAGCTCAGCTATTGGAAGCGGCTTTTTTTGCCTGACTATCAGTTCCCATTCTCTGGATTTCTTCTTGACCCGGATTTTTATTAGTTCAAGCCTGTCCTTATATTTTGCAAAAAAAATCGGATCTGTAGCATTATTGTTTTGCATAAAAACCTCCAACATTGCTATGGGTTTGATTATATTTAGATAGACTGCCTATTAATTACTTCGATTCTTTTTTGAGGCCGTAATTGCTTAGAGTTTTGACAATATCCCAATACATCCGCAGGCGCTCCTGCACACCTTTAACGATCCCCAGTTTTTCTTCCTTGGTCAAATGTGTCATATCAGGAAGATCCACCTCGCGAACTCTGAAGGAACACTTTTCCAAATATTTTGTAAGTGCTGCCTCTACACCGTATCTGCTGATATCAATATTGGGTATTTTTTCTATTATTGACTTTCTTATTGCCCTCTGTCCTGAAAGGTACGGGCTCACCCTCTGTGCCAGATCCGTTGCCATTCTCCCATACTTGAATATCCCCACTGTCATATCTGCTTTATTATTTATGACAGGATCAATAAGATCCAGTATATGATCTTCGGTAAGGCCTATAAGATCGGCATCCAAAAACAGTATTATTTCGGTTCCGCACTTGTTAATGCCCGCCTTTATTGCTCCGCCTTTTCCGACATTCTCATTTAACTCAATTACATCGGCACCGCATTTTCTAGCTATCTCTGCAGTGTTGTCCCTTGACCCATCGCTTACAACTATGATTTTTTGAATTTTGTTTACTTTTTTTACGCAGTTTATGACATCTGCAATCGTCTGTTCCTCATTATAGGCAGGAATTATTACTGTCACATTCATAAGGATTCCTCCCCAAAGCCGCATATTACTATTATAATTACTTATTATGCTGAAATTATTCGGATTGAAAGATTTCTATTTCTTTCATCAACTCATTCATCATGTTTTCCTCTGCAACTTTGCCTTTAATTTTGCCTTTAATAAAAAGCACATATTCCCTATTGCCTCCCGCAATCCCCAAATCAGCCTCCTTTGCCTCTCCGGGGCCGTTAACCGCACATCCCATGATTGCAAGCTTCATGGGTTTTCGCACTTTAATCCCCCTTACGCATTCTTCCACAGCCTTTGTGGTATTGATCAAGTCTACACAAGTCCTCCCGCAGGTAGGGCAGGATATTATTTCGATGCTGTTTTTTGCAAGCTTCAGACTTTTGAGTATTTCTTTTGCTACGTATACTTCCTCTAAGGGATCTCCGGTCAAAGAAACTCTGATAGTATCCCCTATACCGTTATAAAGCAGAATCCCTAATCCAACGGAGGATTTAACCGTACCGGAAAGGATGGTGCCTGCCTCCGTAATACCCAGGTGCAATGGGTAATCTGTAAGCCCGGATACCCTTATGCAGCTTTCTGCGGTGAGAAATACATCAGATGATTTAATTGACAATACTATATCGTAAAAGTCCATGGATTCAATAAGCCTGACATTGTTCATCATGCTTTCTGCCAATGCCTCTGCAGAAGGATGCCCATATTTATTCAATACTTCTTTTTCCAGGGAACCGGAATTCACCCCTATTCTTATAGGTATCCCTCTCTCTTTTGCAGCTCTTATTACCTTTCTTAACCTTTCCCTGTCCCCTATATTTCCGGGGTTTATTCTGATTTTGTCTGCGCCATTGGCAATTGATTGAATTGCAAGTCTATAATCAAAGTGTATATCAGCTACCAATGGGATGGATATTTTCTTCTTAATTTGCTTTATTGCTTCCGCAGCTTCCATATCCGGGACTGCTACCCTTACAATATCACAGCCGGCTTCCTGCACCCTTTGTATCTGTTCTGCAGTTCCGTCGACATCCTGTGTCCTGGTATTAGTCATGGTCTGTACAAGGACCGGTTCTCCCCCTCCGATATACCTGTCCCCTATCCTTATTTTTTTCGTGTTCGCTCTCAATCGTACTATCCCCTTACCTGAACATATCAATTAAATTGAATCTGATTATATCCTTATACATTAGGAATATTGAAAGGGCTACCAGAGCCATAAGTCCTACAAAATGTACAACCCCTTCCTTCTCTGCAGGCATTGGTTTTTTTCTTACAAGTTCAATAAATAGAAAAACAAGTCTGCCTCCGTCTAATGCGGGTAAGGGCAGCAGATTAAGTATTCCGAGATTCAGGCTGATTATTGCAGTAAGATACAGTACGCTGAATAATCCCGCTTTTGCAGCTTCATTCATATAAACGATTATTGAAATGGGACCGCTTACCTCATCTGCATCTGTCCCACCTGTAATAAGTTCTCCCAAAAATTGCAGCATCATTTTGGATACAGATCCAGTAGTTTTTATCCCTTCTGCCAGTGACAAACCGCCAATTTTGATTTGTTGAGCAACACCAATTACTATATCCCCGGTGCCTGGGTTCTTGACCGGTGTCAGCTGTACTTCCTTAAGAACTCCTTTTCTCATAACGGTCAAGTTGATCGAAGTCAGCTAAGTTAATGTTAGGATCTTTAGCT
>CAYURW010000123.1:0-6777 GCA_964447145.1 uncultured Clostridiaceae bacterium | reverse complement strand
CAATGTCCCTGTAAATAAGGAGCAGTATTCTATAAAAAATAGATATTAATAATGAAAAGAGGTATAAAAAATGTATAAAAATGTATTGTCAAAGCTTACTTCAAGACAGGACCTTAGTCCGGGGGAGGTTTCGGATATTATTTCCGCAATTGCCCGCAACGAGATAACCGATGTGCAGATCAGCTGCTTCCAGGTTGCGCTGCTGATGAAATCCCCAACCCTTAGTGAAACGGCATCAATTGCCCGCTCCATGCGGGACAACTGTATACAGCTAAAGCCAAAGGTCAGTGAGCCTTTGCTGGATACCTGCGGTACAGGAGGCGGGCTCAGCACCTTCAATATATCAACAGCAACCGCCATCGTAGCTGCGGCTGCAGGTATTCCTGTAGCCAAGCACGGGAGTCGCTCCATATCAAGCCTTTCCGGCTCAGCAGATGTGCTTGAGGCATTGGGAGTAAATATTAATTTGACTCCCTCTCAAGCGGAGGAGCTAATTGAAAATATAGGAATTGCTTTTCTTTATGCTCCGCTGTTCCATCCCGTAATGTGCAGGGTATTACCTCCTGAAGCAGAATTAGGAATAAAGACCATTTTTTACACAATTATCGGTCCCCTTATTAATCCTGCCTTTGCTACCCGCCACATAATGGGGGTATACAAACCCGAGCTTCTGGATATAGTCACAGCGGTTGCGGATGAACTTGGCTATACAGATGCGCTTTTTGTGCACGGGCTTGACGGCCTCGATGAAATTTCTCCCATAGGGATAACCCGTATTAATGAGCTAAGAAACGGAGAGATCAAAACCTATGAAATCACTCCTGAGGAGTTTGGGCTCAAACGCTGTACCCTTGAGGACGTAAAGACCGGCTCCCCTAATGCTAATGCCCGGTGTATCCTTGATGTTTTCGCCAAAAAAGACACAGGCCCGTGTCGCAATGCGATTCTTATGAATGCGGCGGGGGCACTGTTTGTTGGCAACCGTGTCTCAAATTACGGAGACGGTATCAAAATGGCAGCGGAGCTTATTGATAGCGGTGCGGCGGAGGGCAAGCTGAAGGAGCTGCAAAAGGCCTCAAATGCCTTCCTTTCATGATATGGAGAGAAAATTTTCAAGGGCCCTGAAGAGTACTGCGGAGCAGGGAAGGATTCCGATAATCGTTGATATAAAGACATATTCCCCAAAGGAAGGGGATTTGCTACGGGGGCATACATGCCAGGAACTGGCCTTAATTTTTAAGAATGCGGGGGCTCCTGCTCTTTCAGTAGTTACTGAGAGAGATCATTTCCATGGCTCCCTGAGAACCTTGGGACAGGTTGCCAAGGTCAGCGGCTTGCCCGTACTGCGGAAGGACTTTATAACAGATGTAAGGGGGCTTGAGGATACAGTGAATGCGGGCGCCTCCGCAGTTCTTCTCATATGCTCCATGCTAAGCACCAAGCAACTGAAGAGCCTTTTTCTTGCAGCCCATGAGTTGGGGCTGGAGGTGCTCGTTGAGGTCCATACTGAAAAGGAACTGGAGGTATCTGCGGAATTGGGGGCAAAGCTCATAGGAGTAAATAACAGAGATATCATTAATTTGGAGCTTGACAATGGCACAGTGCACCAAATGCTTGAACTCCTCCGGCAGGCGCCAAAGGATGCATTGATAATAAACGAAAGCGGTATTTATACCCTGGCAGATGTGTGTGCTGCTATGGATGCGGGGGCTGATGCCCTTCTTATCGGAACGGCGCTCCTGCAAGCAGAGGACCCTGCGGAATACTATAAGTTGCTTTGCAACGGGGCGGTATGTCCGTATTGAAGGCTGTAGACAGAGAATCCTGAGAGATTTTTGCAATGGGGGTGATAATATGACAAAGCTTAAAATTTGCGGACTGATGAACGAGACAGATATAAGGATTTGTGCCTCTTTTGGTGCGGATATTCTCGGTTTTGTAGTCAATTATCCGGTCCCCGTGCCCTGGAACATTACGGAGGAGCGGGCAAGAGAGCTGATTGCCTGTGCCCCTAACGTAGCCGGAAGCTGCATTGTGACCGGGGGACGGAAGGAGGATATACTATCCCTTGCAGCCTCCCTTAAGCCTGACTATATACAGCTGCATTACAGAGAAACCCTTGAAGAGACAAGGTACCTGGCGGAGGCCCTGCTGCACTTTGGAATAAAAACAATAAAGTCCGTTCCGGTAAAAGAGGACGGGAGCTGTGAAATGCCGGAATTTGCCTCGGTTGCCGAAGCTGTTGCAGCCCTGTCGAATACCGGGGTCGCTGCAATTTTAATAGATTCCCGCTGCGCAGCCTCTCCGGCACTTTCTTCCCGGGAACCCGACATTGACTTTTGCCGTTATATAGTAAGTATTTCTGAAAAACCTGTTATACTTGCAGGGGGTATAACGGGAGACAATATTGGACGGATCCTCAAAGAAGCAGCTCCTTATGGAGTTGATATCCTTACCGGGACCGAGGATGCGCCCGGCCTAAAAAGCAGAGTTAAGTGCCAGAGGATAGGTACAGCACATAATTCTGCAGCAGCGCAGAAGAATAATAAACAAGGTCACTGAACCGGTTATCACTTTACAGGGATATATAAGTCAACCTCTGAGTCCGGTTGTTCATACCCCAAGAAATGTTCGTCATACAGTTCGAAGTCTTCCCGGAAGTCTATTTCTTCCTCTGAAGTGAGAAACCAGGTCCCCCATATGTAGTCAAAGGTTTGGGGCAGCTTCTGCAAAGTGCCCCGGTGGGTAAACACGGCATAGCGGCCGCCGGGGAGCACCTTGCCGGGAATTTGCGTGTAGAGCGCACTGGCACGGCTCCACAGTTCCCGGAGGCGGTTATCTCTCAATGTGGTTTCCCCGCGGAGTCCGGCGACATTGATCACCGTCAGCTCAATAATCTTAGGATGCACAGTCACATTATGGATCAAATGGTCCAGCATGCCTGTGTCTAGAGGTCCCTTACTTCCAATGAGGGCAGCCTTTGCCACATCATCCATTCTGATATCGCAGCACAAGTGGTTTGCATATATATAACCGCTTGTTCAAGAGATTTCCTGTAGTCCATAAGGATACTCCTTAATTTCAAATCAGAGTCTGCCAAACGTCCCATTGCCTGATTTGTCCGAAACAATCATATTAAGTTACAGACAGGCCGTGCTCATTGAGGCCCTCATCCCTTACAAAATGAAGAACGCTGGTACCTATGTGGGTATGCTTCCCTTTCACAGAGGTCCTTACAAGACAGAAATCCTCAGATGTATGGCTGAATTCATAACTGCGGGCTGCTAAGGGCTTGCCGTCTTTTGCAAGGCCGGGGCACCAACGGTAAAAAGTTTTACTGCATCCTCCGCTCCGGCCTAAATCCTTCTACCTGGGAAGTGTGGACTTTCCTGAGGGGGGGCTGCATGATATTTCCTGCTATTTTCTACGTAATATATTCACATGTCTAATATTACTATTTCACCGGCAGCGCATAAAGCTCATTTATGCTCATGCCAAAACGCTCCTGAACCACCTGCTCAAAGTAGGCCAACGGCTTATCATATAATTCTTTACCTTCAGTTCCAAAAGCATCATTAAACAAACGATGCGCCGTATCCGGGTCGGGATACTCCCAGCCACGTTCTCCCGCCGCAGGCCGGGTTTCAAAATGGGCTTGCGCCCCGTTCTTCTCGATGGAAATGATATACTTTCCCTCAGCTTCAAAATATAGAATCTGAAGCTTATAGCCGTTCACATCAAAATCATTAAATTCTATGCTCCAGTCCACTCGATTCTCGGCAGGCGCATTTTCATCCCATTCTGTCCGGTGAATGGAAATGTCCAGTTTATGCGGGGTCTGCTCCTCATATAAGCAGGTTCCTTTATAGTCGAGCAAAGTAAAGCCTAACCTCTCGTAGGGAGACGGCAATGTGTCATCTGCTTCATCAAAGGGCATCTCAAAAAGAGTATTAGCAGAGATACCTAACGCCTCTGTAAGAATATTATTAAAAGTCTGAACAGGCAAAAGCAATATATCTTTGGCATCCGTAACTGAAAACAACTCGCCCACGGTTTGCTCAGAGCTCCTGCGATCCCCTATCGCAAAGGTAAAGCTGTCTTTGGCATGGTAATACAAATAGTTCATTGCCAGTCCGTTCTTATGCGCCATCATTACATATGCGTCGAAATTTGGGTAATAGCCGATATCTATCTTATATCCGTTCTTTGCAAAAACTGTCCGGACGCAGTTTTTCATCCAATCTCCCGGAGGAGTGCCCCATTCAATGTGGTTGATGCGCACGGATGCCCTTTCGTCGTCATAGATCGCCTGTTTGCTTCCGTTATCCATGGAAAACCCAAGCTCGGCAAGTGTGAACGCAATGGTGAAATCCTTTTGCTCCAAGCCTTGGTAGATATCCGACAGCGGAAAAAGGTTGCTTATGGGGCAGCCTGCCAGATACAGATGCTTTAGGCTTGTAAGCGGAACCAGCGGCATCACGTCAGTGAGTGCCGAATTGTTCAGCATCAAAAAATTCAGGTTGACAAGCTCCGAAAGCGGGTTGTAGTCCTGCGCCGCACAGCTGGAAAGCGTCAACACCTTTAGACTTGTTAGTTCGGCGAGAGCTCCGATATCATTAATCGGATTGCCCCCCAGCGACAGTGTGGTGAGTTTTTTCATCCCCGCCAGCGGTGTAATATCGGTGATTGCGTGGAAGGATAGATCAAGGCTTTCAAGGTTTTTGAAATATTCCAGCCCGCCGATATCTCTAACCGGTATCTCTTCCAAAATATACCGCCGCCACTCATTGCTGAGACTCAGCCTGGTAACTGCTTCTGCCTCCGCTGCAGTGATTTTGCCCTCGGGCTTTCCCATCGATTCGCACACCATTGCCGCAAGCACGGGGTCGGCGAACGTCACGGCTTCGGGCACCGTTGTGGTGGGTGCACTGCAGGCAGTAACTCCTATAGCCAACAAGGCAGTCAACAATACAAATAGTGTTCTTTTCATAAAATGCCCCCTTTTATCCTTCTTCTTCCTTCATTCTTTCTATATTCAGAATCTATGCTTCACAGTATCGGGTATATTTGAAAACTGCAATTTCCAATGCATTTCGAGAATATGGACGTTACCGCAGAGTACGTCGACCCCGCATTGTGCTAAGTTTAACCCATTTGCCCTTCCCTTCGGGAAATGTAATCCATATGCTATAACTATTGTCGAAGTATGTAAGAATATTATAAATCTCCCAAATGAATAATACAATGTAGTTGTACCTAATTAATGGGAATATGCCAGATTTACAAAGGACGTGCAGCCATTGTAAGTATTCGTCTTCACCCATTGGAGCCTGCGACAGTAAAAGTTGCTTCCCTATACAGAAAAAACCTTATATTGTCATATACTCTTATCACGGCTGAATTATATTCATGGGAATTGTTGTTTTGAGTAAACATTATGACATAATGGCAAAGGGTAACAAACCTATATTTTTGAAGTGTGTTCCCATTGATAGAATCGAAAATCGAAGCAATGGTGAGAAATATGAAATGTTGCATCATGGGTGCATAACTATACATTTTAGTATAGACATCAGCTAATTATACAGCCCATTTAGGGCACCACTATTTGTAATAGTGTGCAATACCATGTCAGTAAAAGTTGAAATAATGTGTAAAATATAGCTTGAAAATATTGCAATTATGTGTTATGCTCTCCTCGCAAGTAAAGTTGCGGGGGTGTTTTTTTGAACAGAAATGTTTTTAATAAACTCATCGAATGGAAAAACGATCCAGAGAGAAAACCTTTGATACTGAAGGGAGCGAGGCAGGTCGGAAAAACCTGGCTGATGAAGGAGTTTGGACGGACAAAGTACGAAAGCTACGTCTATTTTAATTTCGATGAAGAAGATCAGCTTGCATCAATATTTGAGCAGAATAAAAAACCTGAGCGCATTATAGACATGCTTGGGATTTTGGCAGATCAAAAGATTGAGCCGGGCAAAACACTGATTGTTTTTGACGAGATACAGGAATGCTCCGCCGCACTGAACACTCTGAAGTATTTCAAAGAAAAAGCCAATGAACATCATGTGCTTGCAGCAGGCAGTCTGCTTGGTACACTTTTGGAAAAACCGAAGTCTTACCCGGTCGGAATGGTTAACCTGATTGACCTGTATCCGTTGTCCTTTGATGAATTTATCGCAGCTATAGACCCGCCGCTTTTCAGCTTTTATGAGCAAATCCAAAAAGGGCGGCCTATAGAGGAGATTTTTCATAACCGTTTGCTTGAAGCTTACAATTATTATCTGATTATTGGGGGACTGCCTGAATGCGTCGCATCCTGGATTCGGTATAAAGACCCGCGGAGGATCCGGAAGATTCAAGGCGAGCTTGTTACTATTTACGAAAACGATTTTTCGAAGCACAACGGCAAGGTGAATGCGGGACGAATTCTTCTGGTTTTCCGCAGCATTGTTTCTCAGCTTGCCAAAGGAAATGAAAAATTCATTTACGGTTGCATCAGGGAGGGAGCAAGAGCGAGAGAGTTTGAGGAAGCTATCGAATGGCTTGTTTCTGCGGGAATGCTGACCCGTGTGTATAACGTATCAAAACCGGAGCATCCACTTAAATTCTTTGACCAGCTTAATTATTTCAAGCTCTTTCTATTTGACACCGGACTGCTCAAGCACATGGCGGGGGTTGATAATGCGGCGATTCTTTTAAAGAGTGACTATCAGTTCAAAGGTGCACTTACAGAGAATTTTGTGCTTCAGCAACTCCGTGGTCAGTTTGAGG
>CAYURW010000122.1:0-7019 GCA_964447145.1 uncultured Clostridiaceae bacterium | reverse complement strand
GGAGGACACTGGGCAGCCTGCCATTTTGTCTGATGGCAGAAATGATCAGGGGTATTGAAAGTGTGGATATGCCGCACTTTGACATATTTTCCGTATGCCCATGCGTATGGGATAAATAAAAAGAGGGGGAAAGATGGATATGAAAAGGAAACTGATGACAATATTGATTGCAATGCTCATTTGCTCTATTATGGCTACTGCGTGCGGGAAGCCCGAAACAGCACCCGCCGGAGGAGAGGCACCGACTGCGGTGGAAACTGCCCCTGAGGCAAAACCCGTAGAGCAGAAGCTTGTTTTTGCCATCCATAATGAAGCGGATACCCTTGACCCGGGTATTACTAACAATTCCTTTGCAAGCCCGTATTTATGCAACACCTTTGAGGGGCTTGTTACCTATGATGTCAAGAACAGTATTATTCCGGGACTTGCCGAGAGCTGGAAAATCAGCGACGACGGCTTGGTTTATACATTTAAGTTAAGAAGTAATTTGAAGTGGTCCGATGGGTCGCCACTTACTTCAAAGGACTTTGAATATGCATGGAAACGTGTCCTTGACCCAAAAACCGGCGGGCAATATGCAGATATGCTCACATCCTATATTAAAAATGCCGACGGCTACTACAACGGGAAAAAGGCTTTTGAAGATGTGGGCATCAAGACGCCGGATGACAATACAATTGAAATAACTCTTATCAATGCCACCCCTTACTACCTGAATATTTTGGCCATGTGGGTATACAGCCCTGTCAAAGAGGCAGTGGTATCGGCATATCCGGACAGATGGGCAAAGGATGCGGAGACCTTCATATGCAATGGGCCCTTTAAGGTATCAAAAATAAGCTTTGGCGAATCCATCGTCCTTACTAAAAATGAACATTATTGGAATACAGGCAAGGTCAAATTGGAGGAAGTTACAATCAGGTTTATAGAGAACAAATCAACTGCCCTTGCCGCTTTTGAAACAGGGGAAATTGACGGATTCAGGGCAATACCTCCTTCAGACCTTCCGAGGCTGAAAGCTGAAAGCGATGCATTCCAAGTTGTTCCCAGCTGTGCGACATCTTTTTACCTGATCAACAATACACGTAAGCCCCTGAACAATGTGAAGGTGCGCCAGGCCCTTTCCATGGCTGTTGACAGGACTGATATCATAGAAAATGTATTGCAAAGCTCGGATAAACCGGCTTATGGATTGGTGTCCCCAGGCTGCGTTTTTGACGGCAAGGATTTTAATACCGGAAAAACATATGGCCTGGCGCCGACAGCAAAGGTCGAAGAGGCCAGAGCTCTTCTTGCGGAAGCGGGATATCCCGACGGAAAAGGCTTCCCCAAGCTGGAGCTAAGCTATTATACAGATGATACTGTAAAGAAGGTTGCAGAAGCATTGCAGCAAATGTGGAAAAAGAATCTTAATATCGATATGGAAATTACGACAGAGGAATGGAAAGTATACTATGATGGTGTCCAAAAGCTGGATTATGATATTGCTGCAATGGGCTGGGGCGCAGATTACCTGCATCCTATGACATTCCTTCCTCTGTTTGAAACAAAAAATGTAGCGAACAATTCCGGGTACAGCAACCCCGAATATGACAAGCTTATATTGGCAGCTCAGGCTGAGGTCGATGAGGCAAAGTCAGTAGAAATAATGCACCAGGCAGAAGAACTGCTGATGTCTGAAATGCCGGTCCTCAACCTTTACCACCGTTCCAATTTCCTTATGATGGCACCCTATGTAAAGGGCTGGAACCTTAATCCATTGAGCAATCTTTA
Source organism: uncultured Clostridiaceae bacterium (assembly GCA_964447145.1). GTDB lineage: Bacteria > Bacillota > Clostridia > Lutisporales > Lutisporaceae > BRH-c25. The sequence goes on along the minus strand of CAYURW010000122.1, from coordinate 5,246 downwards.
CTTCAGCGAGGCATACATAGAGAAATAGCGTGAAGGAGGGGCGCAAGCCCCTCTTTTGTAATTATAGTGTTGTGGATGAAGAATAACAAAGTATTTTTTTACAGGAGTGATATAATGTTCAACAATCCGAGGGCAATAATCCAAATGGAGAATGGCAGAAGGATGGTGCTGGAATTATTCCCGGAGAAGGCACCAATAACGGTAGCCAATTTTGTAGATCTGGCAGAGGGGCATTTTTACGATGGATTGACTTTTCATCGGGTAGTAAAGGGTTTTGTGATACAGGGCGGATCTGCCAACAATACCTGTGAATGTGAAACAGACTTTTTTATCAAGGGGGAATTTGCATCCAACGGGGTCGATACCGGGCTGCAGCATGTAAGAGGGGCTCTGTCCATGGCAAGGGACCCAAATCCGGACAGCGCAGGGACTCAGTTTTTTATAGTCCACCAATGTGTGCCTCGCCTTGACGGCAATTATGCTGTTTTTGGGCAGCTTACAGAAGGTTTTGAGGTTTTGGATGAAATATGCGAGGTGGAGACAGAGGACCCCGAGAACAGGCCGCTGATTCCGCAGACCATACGGAGTATCCGGATAGAACTGAAGGACTATATCCCCGCAGCGTCGGAGAGGATCAAAAATAGCCGGTAGGCATCGGAAAATCAAAAATACAAAGTCGGTTCGGCAGAGTCTGAACCGGCTTTTTTTGATTGCCACAAATAATATACAATTGACATCATTGTGCAAGTCAGGTAAAAAAAACGCATGTTTGTCGAATGTGAATTGACGGTGAATTGCATTGTAAATATAATTTGAAATACCGGAAGCAGAAGGTAAATGTGAAAATAGGATTTTTGTCTTTATGAATTAGTCGAAAGTACTCGTAACTTCAGTCATGGGATGTTCATTTGAATCAATATCAATATATTTAAAGAGGTTTTTATGAAAATAATTTCAGCCCTTGATTATGAGGACATTGAGGATTATTTGAGATACCTGGACGGGGTCAACGCATTGGACATTGTAAGGGACAAGAGGTCATTGCTTGACACAGCTGATTCCGGGGGGTATGACCTGGCACTCCTCTCAGGAAAGTTCTTTGGTAGTGATAATGCAAGGTCTCTGATAGAATTGCTTTCATCAGAAAGGTACAAAGGTCTCCGCATCGCATTTATTTATGGCAAATATGACAGCAGCTGCGATGATTTCATAAAGTTCCTGATCAGCTGCAATATTTTTGACTTCCATGTGGGAGAGGAAATTACTTCTCAGGATATTGAAAGGCTTATGTTCAAACCCTCCTGCAGGGCAGAGGCACTCAGTTATCACAAAGGCCCCTTAAGTTGCAGCAAATATTATCATCGGAGGGAGAAGACTCCCCAAAATCTGCTCCGCAATTGGGGATTCGGTATTCGAACTAATAGGAACAATGATTCCATTCCGCCCGGGAAGCTGATCATTTCAATAATATCAAATCAGGCAACGGGTAAGTCCCATACAGCCTGGAATCTGGGATGCTGTTTTTCAAAACAGGGTATCGCAACCAGTATTTTCAATATAGATAGAGGCTATTCAGCAAATTTGTATTATGATATTGATCCTATATATTACGATCTTCTTGAATTTACTATAAATAACAACAAGCAGAGAGACATACTGAAAAACTGCTGCAAAAGGAAAAATCTGAACATTATAACCGGGAAATTGGGATGTGAAAATGAAATAAGCGGCGATGACTTTACAGGGCTCCTTTATTGCATCCGCACAAAATCCGATGCCACAATCATCGATACGAGGACTGGATTGTCGGAGCTGACAAGGTTGTCAGTTAGAAATTCTGCATTTGATCTGATTATTTTTGACTGCGATGTAATGCATTTTCACATGAATATGAAGATGCTGGAAGGCCTGGGGGATGATTTTGCGCCGGAGAAGGCAATTGCCGTAATAAACAATACCGACATAAGGTCCCCGGCCCACAAATTTATATACAATGAGCTGACAGGCTCCGGCATTCCATTTAGAGATATTGTGTTTATCAGAAACTGCGGGTTTGCCGGCTATGAGTCAATGCATACGGATCATACTCCCTATCAGGCTGCGGAAAGTGATTGCAAGGATTTTATACGGGATATGGACGGTTTGTCGGACAGGCTCTGTGGAGGGTTGGGCCGCAGATGCAAAAGCAGTATTTATAAAAGATGAGAGGGCGGTACCGTTGGTTTATAACAAAAAAAACAAAAATTATATAATGCGAAGAGCAGTGCTTATTATAACCTGCATAATGTGCCTTGCAGCTGTCCTGTATGGTGTCTATGCTTTTTCCGGCGGCAGCCTGTTGAAAAGGCCGGCATATGCGTCAGCCCAAAATAGCGATGCACCTCAAAGCAACCTTGTGCCGGTTGCCAGGGCAAAGCTTGGAATGAAGCAGGGTGAACTGCTCAATGTGGGTAAGGCTGAACTTATAGAGGTGCCTGCCGATATAGTTCCCCCGGGGACAATTACTGATTTGTCAAAGCTTAATAATATGAGGCTGAAGCGGGATATAGCAGAAAAGGAATTCTTAAATAATATCGACCTTATGCCGGAGAATGCAGTTTTTAAAGAGGGAGACAGGCTTATAGAGCACAATTTTGCGGAAGGGGCAGTTCCCGCCGTAGTTGCGGAGGGCAGTGCAATAGATATCAAGCTTTTTGATAAAGGCGGGAAGGACAGAGTAGTTATAGCAAAGGCCATAGTCATATCGCGCAACTCCGGCCTGCTGTCCTTTTACATGAATGAGCAGGAGCAGGAATTCATAAAAGAGGCTGCATCGGAAGGAATGCTGTTTGCTGTAAAATATATCGACAGTTCACAAAAAGCAAGCGAGATCACTTATGTTCCGCTGTATGACAAGGAGAAGAAATAATCATATGCGCAGTGAAAAGGGAAAGCTTATATGTATATGGTCCCCGGTATTGCACGGGGAAGGGGGATCCGCCATTGCATGTCTGGTGGGCTTTGGCATTCAAAATTGTTCCGGCAGGAGAGTCCTTATAGTAAACAAAGGCGGTCCTTTGAACCGTATGGAAGAATATGTGGAAAATGATATTGGAATCAAATATTCAATGGACAATCTAAGAATATTCAACAAAGGGATCCGGGCAGAGCACATTCTGGCTTATGCCACTCAACTGAATAAGGGCTTGTACATGATAGCCGGTTCAAAGGTAAAAATCGGTGCTGCCGGGGAAAATGACGGTTTTGAAGAGCTTTTTATTGATAGATGTCTGGATTGTTTTGATGTAGTCATAGCCGACATTGACACGGGAACAAGAAAGGAAAACAGCCTGTACCTGGAGAGGGCTGATATAATTATTGCTGTCTTTACACCTAACGAAATAGTGATAGATGAATTATATCAGGATCAGGGAATGAAAGATGCCCTTGGCTATTTCACAGGCAAGAAGACCATAAGGATAATAAACAAGCTCTATGATGGATGGGAGCAGGGGGGTGTGCTGGGCAGATACAAGGGAATGTATTCTCTGGCCGATGTATTCGGGCTCAATTATGACGGGGATATCCTGAACGCCTGCTGCAAAGAAAGAAATCTTTATTCCTTTACAGTGAAGAATATTATGAGCAAAAAAAATACATACACCAGGCAGCTTAAGGAAATTTGCGGATTTCTTTCAAAAAGGCTGAACATAGAAAGTAAAAAGGGCGGTGCAAAGCATGAGGGCATATTGGGAAGGTTCGCCGGAGCCAGTTTTTACCATAGGGGGCAGAAACATGGAATTAGATAAATATTTGATTATTGATTCCCTTTGCGCCCATATGGAGAGGTATATTAACGGTTATATCAACTCCGACCCTGCAGATGAGCAGGAGAAAAGGATTATTTCATTGCTGGGGGAGTACAAGGAAAAGTCGACTTCCGGCCTTCCTGAGGCCAGGGAGGTCATGAAAGCACATATAAAAAACTGTTTATTCAGCGGGTTTGATATATATCAGGAAAACCATGACGGAGGCTTGTGTGACGAGGTCATGTTTGAAGGGGTCAATATAGACGGAGAAAATTGCCACATTGACTTGATCATGCCCTTTGAAGAACCCAAGAGCCTGACACCCAGGGAGAAATTCGAAATAATATTATATAAAAACAAAACCATTGAAAAGAACGGAAGGGACGGGTCCTTCGGGGCAATTCTTTCAAAGTATCCATGGAGTGTCAAAGCAAGGAAATCAGAGGGCTATGAAAGCTTTAGACATGAATACAGCGAAAAGGATATTGAGCGCATATACGAGAGCGAAGGCTATGTTCTATCCTTTGCCGACAAGGCGGAGATCGTGTCACAGAGATTGTATGAGGAAATTTTCGGCCTGAAATGCATAGATATGCTGGCATACTCAGATGTCAACGAGGTGGGTTTTTCAAATAACGGGGAATACGTATACTGCTGGTGCGGAAGGAAGGTATGGCTGAGTTTCCTGCAAATAGGCGAGGAGGAAGCCAGAGTCATACAGGACAGGGCTATAAGCTTTGAAAAACACTGCACCCAATTGGATGTGAGTCATCCAGAAATACTGTGCCACAGAGGTGATGGCGCAAGGATAACAGTTACTCAGAAGCCCTATTTTTCTGCCAGAAATTTGTGCATCAGAATATTTAACCAAAGCAGAGCAAGCTTTGGGGACCTGATTGCAGAGAGAAGTCTCAGGGCATTGATCATTGCCCTGGTAAAGTCGGGAGAGAGCATATGCCTTCAGGGGAGCCTCGGCACGGGCAAAACGACGACCATGAATGTCATGTACGAATTACTGGATGATTCTTTGCATATTGGCACAGTAGAGGATTATTTTGAGCAGCATGTTATGGAGAAGTATCCCCATAAACGTATTGTAGAGGGACAGTCAATAAACGGTAAAGACCTTCTTGATGCAGTAAAGACGATGCTAAGAATGTCAGTGGATGTTGCCAATATCGGGGAGGTCAGGGATGGAAATGCGTTATTTGCATTTATTCAGCTGGTGCAGTCGGTATCAATTGCGGCATGGTTTACCACCCACATTACAAACCCCGAGACCACCGTACCCCGCCTAAAAAACATGCTTACAGGAACAGGCAGATATTTTTCCGAGCAAAGTGCAGTAATGGACATAATTCATTATATAAATGTAATATTTCAACACGAGATCATTGATGGAAAGATAATGATAAGCAGGATCGCAGAGATAGTACCCCTGGTAGAGTCCTCAGGTAG
>CAYURW010000121.1:0-7201 GCA_964447145.1 uncultured Clostridiaceae bacterium | reverse complement strand
CCGAAGGTTGTATGTTATTTTTAATTAGCTGTTTGCTGGCGTATTCTATATAGCTCAGTGACACTGTTTTATATCCCATACGCAAAGTTTACACATAGAGTAAGGCTTTCTTTGAAATTTACAATTTTTACTTGACAGTAACAAGTTTACAAAATTATTTGAAAATTGTGGACAGTTAATATACAATATAATATATGAAGACTGCAGAACTATTGGCTATACTTGTCAAATGCTTGCGGCACATTGCGAATAATACGTGCAATCGCTCATTGAATAATATTTCCGAAGTATCTCAAATGGAGGTTTAGGCGTGAATAAAATAATCAGATTTTGTGTGTTTTCATTATTATTAGCAATAATATCTGCGGTTGTTGTTTTTGCGGATAATACTGATGCCGGATGGAAGGGTTACGGGTTATACAATTTTAACAGAGCAGGAATCGTAATTGATTATGAATCTGTCAATGTCATAATTAATGGGGATAATGCATCTGCAGTATATGAGTATACGATCAAATGCAACTCAGACAAAAATACCGTTGTCAATTTTGGTTACCCGGATAACGGGATAACCAAGTTTACAGTTAATGATGGAAATAAATTTATAAATTATAAAACCAGAAATAAGCTTTACCTTAAAAATAACTATAAGGCAGAGAATATTCAGGTATCGGAGGACCTTTGGTTTTTATTCAATATGACATTTTCACCGGGCCAAACACAAAAAATAAAAGTGACGATTGAGTCCAGGATCAAGAAGGACAATAATGACACATATCCATTGAGCTTTTTTAATGACAGGAACTATCCTTATGTGGTTTCAGGGGACAATATAAGCCTTGCAATAGTATTGGACAACTTCAGGCCGTACAATGTAATTGAACTTATAGGACTTAACCAGGAGGATATATCCGATAAGGGAGAGATAAGGATTTCATATGACAATGGATACGGAAGGGGTATTTCCATAAGGTACCAGCCAGTAGATAAAATGGTACTTGATAAGCTTAATACCAGCCCCTATAAAAAACCCAAGGCAATTGCCAGGGCATTTAGCGAAGGAAATTATAACGAGGCATTGAAGCTCTGTAATGAATATATAAGCGCGCCTGCGGATAGCAGCCTGAATATTGAGCAATTGGAATACATTAAGGCCGAATGCCTTAGACTATTAAACAACATTGGAGATTATTTGAACATAGTGGATAATCTGGATACTACCATGCTTTATCCAAGCAGAATAAGGTACAAGATATTAATTGACAAAATGGAAATATATAATGCTGCCGGAGACAATGACAGCATTAATAAAATACTCAAACAGCTTATACCGGAAATCCGGCAAAGTTACCCTTATCTTAATTCCTGGATGAAGAATAACGGATATGAGATCAGGGAAACAGAGCAGGAACCCCAAGCTGCAGCACATCGCACAGATAATCCGGTCAAATCACCAAAGGGCTTTGATGTTCTGGGAGCCTTGATATCATTTATTACTACAGCTAGGGAAAGCCGATGGTTGTATGTTATAGTTGGTTTTTTAATTGGGTTCATAGCAGGAAGAAAGGTAAAAAGGAAGAAGAAGGAAAGATCAGTTTATTTGTTTAGAGATTGATTCCGAATAGTATAATTAAAAAGCTGCATAATGTTGCTATGTATGATTCGATTTTTTGTAGAGGGCTTCCTGCCAAAAACAATACAAAAGGAGACCAACTATGAATTGTGAACTGAAAAATGATGACTCGGAATAAAAAATTTAGTGGTAGAAAAACGGGCATGCTGGAATAAGCCTATAGTAATAGACAGCTAAACAGAGAGGTATTAATCCAGATTAAAAGCAACATTATCCTTCTGCATTTGAAACCTTTTTGGAGTTGAGCAATCCTATAGTTAAGCAGAAGATGGATAACGAACTGCGAGTGATTTGAGAGCAGGAAGAATTGGAGCGGCAGCAGCTAATAAATCATTGTATATGCGGAACAATGCATGCATATACAATGATTTGTGTGTATAAAGTTCTTATGTTGTAGGAAGACAGCCTTTATGATAAAATATAGAAAATCAGTATGGCTTCAAAACCCATTTCATTTCAAAACAACATTTTTCGTACTAAATAAGAGTATATCCATCCTATCTTTAAATTTAGCCGGTTAATAAAATAATTGTAACAGCAGTGTAAAATATGTGTCGTGAAAAAGATTCACCAGCATAACCCCGATGCAGAATCAATCTGGAAAATCCACAATGATTAAAATTCTGAGTTATGAAATAGCATTACTGGCGGCTGATGCTGTACAAGGCGCTGCAGGGAACACAACTATAATCATAAATGTATTTGGATTAGGATTTTCACAGGGATAATGCAGATAGTCAAAAAAATATAAAGGAGTTGAATGTGTATGAAAAAAGCATTTTCATGGCTTTTAGTTTTGACGGTGCTTTTGCAGCTTTTGACACCAATGGGAGTACATGCTGCAAATGATGAATACTTCATAATTAATACAATGGATGCAACACCGGGGGAGCCCATACAAATACGTTATAATTTCAGAGCAATAAGCGGTGAAAATTATACTTTGTACCTAAAAAATACCAACGGTACAGTATATCAATCATGGGATCTAACCTGTCAACAGAGCAGCTCGTTCATATCCGGCCTTAAACAGTTTGCCGCACCTTCAGATACAGGGCAGTATGAATTTCAGCTTTATGGAAGGTTAACAGAAGAAACGTATGATTTAATGGAAAGGATCGGTATGTTAAGTAATTTTTATTTGTTTGTAGCAAAACATACAGACCTTACAGGTACAACTTTCACGGCCCTTGAGCTGATTGATTTTTGTGTTGGGACGATGGTAGATACTATTGGTGATATAATGCCTACGTTTGGTACTTTTGAAGAAGAAGAGGAAGAGCCGGTTATGCTTTTTAAAAGTCCTCCCATGGAAGTCAGGGAGTATTCGGCAAGGGTATGGTCAAGCATATCACCCTGGCCAGGCAGCCAGATGAATGTCAGTTTTGAAAACGTACCGGGAAAAGACAATTCTTTTATTGGGTTGTACAGTCTTGGCGTGAGCGATGAATATTGGTCGGATCTGCAGAGTACAGGAAATAATACAACAGGCAATGTATGGTTTGACATGCCTATGATGCCCGGAGCATATCATTTTAGATCCGTTTACTTCACAAATGGGTATTATGCAAGAACAGGCATCAGTTCGCCCTTTTATGTCATGCCGCATAATACTGTGTTTAGGAACATACCGGACAAAATAAATCCGATAGGTCAATTGAACATACAGATTGAAAATGCACCGTACGGTGAGCGCACTTGGGCAGGGATATACCCCTTGAATAGCATGAGATATGATTCCTATTGGGGAAATCTGGTTTCATTGAGTAACAGCAACAGCGGGGTTATCAACGCGACAGCACCAAGCAATCCGGGCGTTTATTGTATAAGAGTATTCAGCCAGGGCAGTGACACCATATATATTTCAACCAGTTCTCCTTTTCAAGTTGCAGTGGAATACGATCTGGATACTAAATTGGGAAAATTGGGTAATGTAGGCCAGAAATTTGAAGTTGATCATGATTTAATAATAGGGCTTGAAGGGCAATTATCACCGTTAACACTGCAGGCACAAGCCGGCAACAGCCATATCAAGCTGAATTGGACCAGGGTAGCCGATTCACAGGAAATATTAGGATACAATGTTTACAGGTCGACAACAAGCGGAGGACAAACAGAGGTGCCTCTTAACTCTTCTATAATTAGAGGTACGTCATATACCGATAGAAGTGTAACTGTCAACACACCTTATTATTATACTGTCAGGCCTGTATTTAGGATAATGTCCAATGAGGTATCTGCTGCACCGAAAAAATGGATGGTTAATACGGACAAAGTTAATGATGTAAAACAAGAATTGAATCAATCATATTCAAATATGCCATCACAGACCTTTGCTCTTGCTGCTACTGCCGGTAATAGCTGTGTGGATGTGGAGTGGAAGCCTTTTACCGGTAATAATGTATTAGGATATAACCTATATAGAGGTACTTCAAGCGGAAAATATGAAGTAGTTCCGATAAAGAGTTTTGGTAAAGATATCATAAAATATACAGACAAGGATGTCAAAAACGGAGTTGCCTATTATTATACAATTAAGGCAGTTTTTAATGATAAAACTGAATCAGGGCCTGCCAACGAGGTAACCGCAAAACCTGTAGCACCTATTAAGCCGCCCGCAATCAAATTACCAACTAAACCATGATATAGGCAAGCAAAAAACCGTAATAGACCCCATCGCACTATTACAAAATTATGATATTCCACAAAAATACACGGTTTCCGCTATCGGGGGAAACCGTGTTTGTCCATTAAACTGAAATAAGTGCCTATAGACACTTATTTTGTGAGATAAACCATTTATTTGGTAGCCATTGAATTAATTTTTTACCATAACCACATTTATGGCTTTTACTAATGCTTCTACTTGATCTCCTCTATTAAAGCCTACGTCTTCTAAACTATCTTTCGTCATCACGGACGTAATGCGTTGCGCATTTTCATCTCAGCCGCCAACACACATCGTTATTTGAGCCATAATACCGTCTTGTTTTATAGACTCGATTTCTCCTATTAAGTTATTTCTAACTCCTGCTTCCATTAAATTCATCTCCTATTATTTTTTTATATATGTCGTGGGGAAGATTTATTATCGCAAGATCAGTTGATGTCTGATTTTGTTTTATAATAATGTACTTTTCACGACATATGAATTTGGGAAAGTGTCGCGCACTATTTGAATTTGAGAACAAAGGCGGCTTAGTGCGAAACATATAGTAATTGATTACCAAGAATGTTATCCCCGTTATTAGCTTAATTTATACATGCGCAGGGAAAATCGCAGTTCTTATGGCAGGAGGAGCTGGAGCAGGTGTTGGAGTAATTAAAATGTCAAATACTATATTTTGATTTACATATAGAAATTACTGCCCATTATTCGTACTTCCTATTCTTCGATATAAAGTTGATAAGCTTATACCCAAAGCATTAGCAGCTTTAACTAAGCCCTTTTTAGAAGTGCCGTATTTAATTAAGGCTTTCTTAATTGTCTGCTTTTCCAATTCTGCAAGAGGGATAATGATGCTCTTTTCATGAGTCGCTGTCATTCTTATAAAATGAGGCGGTAAATCATCCATCTGAATTATATTATTTTCATCGACAATCATACAATATTCAATAATGTTCTCCATTTCACGAATATTACCCATCCATATATTGTCATTAAATGCACGCATAACTTGCTCATCAAAGCCCACTATTATTTTTTTCATTTTATGATTATATCTCTCTAATAAAGCTTTTGCAATCTTTTCAATATCTGCTCCTCTATCACGTAGTGGGGGAATTGTAATTGGTATTACATTAAGACGATAATATAAATCTTCTCTGAACCTCCCTTCTTCTACCATTTTTACAAGATCCTTATTGGTTGCTGCAATAACCCTCGTGTCTATTGGAATAGGTTTTTCACTCCCAACACGCTCAATAACACCGTTTTGAAGCACTCTCAGCAGCTTTGCCTGTAAATGGAACTGAAGGTCACCAATCTCATCCAAGAAAATAGTTCCATTGTTAGCCATATCGAACTTGCCTAGCTTACCACTTTTTTTCGCACCGGTAAAGGCACCTTCCTCATATCCAAAGAGCTCGCTTTCCAGCAGATTTTCAGGTATGGCTGCGCAATTAACCGGAACGAAAGGGTCATACTTCCTTTTGCTCATATAGTGAATGCCCCGCGCAAAAAGCTCCTTTCCTGTCCCGCTTTCACCGCTGATAAGGACATTTGAATCAGCGTGAGAGGCCTTCAAAGCTAGTTTTTTTGCAGATTTAATTGCGGGTTAATCTCCCCAAATATCATCCAGTGTTGTAACCTGGCTCGAGAAAAAAGCAACAGGTGAATTGTTTATGGGTGCAAACATTAAAATGAAACCGACTATATCGGTTAGGCGATAAATAGGATCGACAGAGAAAATACCGTGAAAACCATTCAGATCAATCTTATATTTTAGATCCTCGCGATTTTCTTTAAGGAACTCCTGAACATTGAAAAATGGTGCTATTTCCATTATATTTCTTCCTATTAGGTCTGTTGAGATGGAAAGCTGGCGATGAGCCAATGGATTTATCATTTCTACAGTTCCATCAAGCTGAATAGCAATAATTCCTAAATTTATGAAACGAAAAAGATGCTCCAGGCATAGAAGATTCATCTCGCTGCTATTTACTTTAATGCTGTTTTTTAAGTTAATAATGAATCCGGAAATCATGTTTTGTATAACTGCATCAAATTCAGCAGCGTTGGACAATATTCGCTGCTTCTGATCATCATTTATAGCTTGTATTCCTATAAGGCCAAGGACATTACTGTCTAGAATGATTGGATATATATTTATTAGCTTAAGCTTACAGATGTCTTTTACCAAACATTTTTTGCACAATTCATTCTCTCTAGGGTCGTTAATCCGCAGTATCTGCTGCAAATTATGACTATGGTGATATATGGTGTTACCAGGAAGCTTTATTCCGATAAGCTCATTAAAATCTCCGGTTGCAGCTATACGGACAAAATTATCACTAACAACACTAAGCTCAACGTCCAAAAGAACAGAGTATTTATTGATAGTTGCCTGAATTGATCCAGCAATATTCTGCAATTTCATGCCCCAATCCCTCCGTTTTATGAAATGCTTCTTCACACTGTGAATACATCCAATGGCAAGTATTTATAATCAAATATTATCATACCTATATATTTATTCCAAGGTGTCAAAATGATATTGATATGTCATTTTGACACTAGTTAAGTGAAAAAACGACAATACAAGCCTTAAAATTCAAAGTAATAGAATTGGCATAAAACATGCTATATTTTAGAATAAGCTTTATTAGTTCAAATTCCACTGAGTGATTTCTGTTAATAGGCACGGCTTGTTTCAGATGTTTTCTGGTTTTTAATATATCATTTTATTGAAGTAAAGTAAAATAGACAGTTTATATTTTGTCTAACGATTTGCAGATAACACTTTAGCGAAACCTGAGGAATATTCAGACAGGTCGTTCATGCTTACGGATATAAGCTTATTGACTATGGTCTGTCACAGAAAAGGAAGGCGACATAATGCATCTTTA
>CAYURW010000120.1:0-7294 GCA_964447145.1 uncultured Clostridiaceae bacterium | reverse complement strand
GCATTGAGCTGCTGCTGAACGGTGCAACAAAACAAAAATCAAACACATCATATTTTATTACAAAAGCTCATGAGATAGTAAGCTATATATCCGGGATCATGACATTGTATCCCGGGGATGTGATTGCTACAGGTACACCCTCCGGAGTAGGCCCTTTGTCAAAGGGGGATGTTGTGGAAGTTAAGCTGCAGGGGGTCGGGGTACTTAGGAATTATGCGGAATAGTCTGCTGCCTGAATAATATTGTGATAAATAAGCAAAATATTTGAGAGACCCGATGTCTCTATGACAAAGTGCCGTATATAGGGCACTTTGTTTCGTTTGGTGCTAAATATTGAAATGTCTGAAAATTAAAAACAATCGTATCGAAATTGAGTACAAAACGATAAAAATGTATGTAAAATTTGCACAAAACTATTCTTTAATTGAAACAAAGATGTTATAATTGAATTGCAAATAAATAGTAAGGTACTGCAGTAAGGAATTGATTGTAGAATAGCATTTGCAGTGCAGCATTAGCAACGAAGCATTTGCAGTGAAGTAATGGCAACGAAGTATTTGCATTGCAGCATTAGCAGCAAGGTATTTGCATTGTAGCATTTGCAGTAGAGCATTGACAATAGTACCTAATAATTTGATTTGGGGGAATTTGCATGAAAAAGATTCTTATTACCGGAGCTTTGGGGCAGATAGGCACAGAGCTTGCGGCATACCTCAGGGAAAGATACGGAAGTGATAATGTAGTTGCCAGCAACAGAAGAAAGCGCGGAGATGAGAGCTTCTTTGAGGCGGGGCCCTTCGAACTGCTCAATGTTCTGGATGCAAAGGAAATCGCCGCAATATGCAAAAAGTACGGCATAAATCAAATCATCCATCTGGCGGCAATTCTGTCTGCCAATGCAGAAAGCGATCCAAAAACAGCATATGACATCAATATGAACGGTACCTATAATGTTCTTGAAGTTGCGCGGGAGATGGGAATTGCAGTATTTACACCCAGTTCCATTGCAGCTTTTGGAGCAGGCACCCCTCCCGATAACACACCTCAGGATACAATACAGAGGCCCTCAACCATGTATGGGGTCACCAAGGTTGCGGGAGAACTTCTCTGCGATTATTATCATAAAAGATATGGTGTGGATACAAGGGGAGTCAGATTTCCCGGAATAATATCCTATGTGGCTCTGCCGGGAGGCGGCACCACGGACTATGCAGTGCATATATATTACGAAGCATTGATAAATAAGCAATATTCATCCTTTATCAAAGCAGGGACTTATATGGATATGATGTATATGCCTGATGCACTAAAAGCGATATACGATCTTATGGAGGCAAATCCCGACAACCTAATACATAGAAATGCATTTAACGTTACAGCAATGAGCTTTGAACCTGAAATGTTGGCAGCCGAAATAAGAAAGCATATTCCCGAGTTCAAACTGACTTATGATGTTGACCCCATAAGACAGGCAATTGCAGACACCTGGCCCAACTCTCTTGATGACAGTGCCGCAAAGGCAGAATGGGGATGGAAGCCCGAATATGATATGGCATCAATGACAAAAGACATGCTTGACAAATTGACGATAAAGCTGAACATCAAATAGCAAAACTATTACACACTTTGTGGAAGAGTGCTGTAAAGCTACTGTCTCCAGCTATGAGAGTATAAGGCACAACTTATACATTTTAGGATAGGCATTAGTTAAAAATATTTTGGAAGAATTTGCAAAAGGATAGCTTTATAGTTTTGAAATTCTATGGGAATCGAGTTTATTGCAATATAAAAACATCTATTGAGATAGGAGGTAAATTAAATGGGTTTGCATGATTTGGATTTTATTACGGAAAGACTTAATGAACTTAAGGAACAGGGTGTATACAGGAGGCTCCCGGTATTACAGAGCTCTTCAGGCCCAAGAAGCATAATCAACGGCAAGAAGGTAATCAACCTTTCATCCAACAATTATTTGGGATTAGCCGATCATCCAAGACTCAGGGAGGCGGGCAAAAAGGCAATTGACAAATGGGGCATAGGGGCAGGTGCCGTGAGGACAATAATCGGCAATATGGCAATACATGAGGAATTGGAAGAAAAGCTGGCAAAGTTCAAGCATGTTGAGGCTGTTATTGTATTCCAATCAGGTTTTACCGCAAATGCCGGGGCTATTCCCGGGATAGTTGACAAAGGCGACGTTATCATCAGCGACGAGCTAAACCATGCTTCCATCATTGACGGCTGCAGGCTCAGCAAGGCCGACGTCGTAAGATACAGACACAGCGACATGGAGGACCTGGAAAAGGTTATAAATGAAGTAAAGGACAATTACAATATCAAGCTTATTATTACAGACGGAGTATTCAGCATGGACGGTGACATAGCAAAGCTCCCTGAAATAGTTGCTCTTGCCGAAAAATACGGATGCCTTACCTATGTTGACGATGCACATTCCAGCGGAGTGCTTGGAAGCAATGGACAGGGTTCTGCCCACCACTTCGGTCTCAGTGACAGAGTCGATGTCCAAATAGGCACCCTTTCAAAGGCCATTGGCGTTGTGGGCGGATATGTGGCAGGCAGAAGGAACCTTATAGAATGGCTCAATCACAGGGGAAGGCCGTTCCTTTTCAGCACTGCGGCACCGCCGGCTGTGGCAGCTGCCTGCATTGAGGCAGTCAACATATTGTCAGAGAGCACTGAGCTCACTGACAGGATGTGGGATAATGCAAATTACTTCAAAAAGAAGCTTAATGATTTGGGCTTCAATACCGGAAAGAGCGAGACCCCTATTACACCGGTAATAGCGGGAGACGACAGGAAGGCTGTGGAATTGAGCAAGAGACTTTTTGAAGAAGGAGTATTTGCCCAGAGCATAGTGTTTCCGACAGTAGCAAAGGGAGCTGCAAGGGTAAGGACAATAGTTACGGCTGCTCATACCCGGGAAGATCTGGATGAAGCGGCGGCAGCTTTTTCTAAAGTCGGGAGGGAACTGGGGCTTATAAAATAGTCAGGGGGCATAGACAGTTAAATACAAGACAGGCAGGGGCACCGGAGGGTGCCCTTTATTTATGTGTATAGGAGTGTGTAACTGTCCTATACAATGCACTACCACATGGGAAGAATTTTGAAACTTTTACCTTATACAATGCGTCTATATAAGTGATATAATTGGACGTGTGGATTTTTCAACAAAGAAAGCAATCGAAATATTTGGTATTCTTGTCTGTGTGAATGTATCCCTCCACCTAAAATGCTAACGCATTTTTGAGATGGGGGTCTTCTTGCCAAGGTATAATAAAATGTATTGGGGGCGTATAAGTGAAAAAATATATAATAGTTATAGCAGTAGCCTTTATATTTGCATTAGGGGCAGGGTTCCTCATTTTCCCGCAGATTTGGACAACCACCCAATATACTCCGGATAATGTCCATCTAGCTATTGAAGATGCTATTGCAGAGGCCGGTGATTCGCCGGTTTTGGAAAACGGCCAGCTGCTATTCCCTATTGATACGGTAAAAAAATATGTCGACCCCAATGTGCATTGGGATGAAAATGCCGGCAAGGTAGTTTTTACTACCAAGGACAAAGTCGTAATAATGAAGACGGGGAAACTCACAGCTATGGTAAATGCCCGCCCCGTTGACTTGAATATTCCCGTAAGGCTTATAGACAACAAGCCTTACATACCTATTCAGATGCTAAGCACAATGTTTGGGATTGAGCTTCAGTGGATCGAGCAAAACAACCTGGCGATTATTGATTATACTAAGAATACTTTTCAGGTTGCAGTGACGGAGAAAAATAACAGGCTGATAAGGATGAAGCCCTCCCTTTGGTCCCCCATTGTCAGGAAAAACATCAGTAAGGGTGAGACCCTCAAGGTTTTCGGAGAAGATGGGAAATGGTATAGGGTCCGGAGTAATGACGGCTTTATAGGATACATTGAGAAAAATCATGTCAAAACAGAGATCATTGCTTCGGGATCGGAAACAGGCGAACTCTCAGGTTCCAATACAGCGTGGAAGCCGGAACAGGGGAAAATAAACATGACATGGGAATACGTAGGGAATAAGAATCCTGATACTTCAAAGCTCAAAAAAATAGAAGGCCTTGATGTGGTGTCTCCCACATGGTTCTATATAGCGGATAAGGGAGGAACTGTAATAAATAAGGCTGATGCTGGGTATGTAAAATGGGCCCACAAAAACGGCCACAAGGTTTGGGCTTTGGTAGGAAATGGGTCTGATCCGGAGGTTACCCATGGTTATCTTAATAATACAGATACAAGGGAAAAAATATATCAGCAGCTTCTAATATACGCAAAACTCTATGAGCTTGACGGAATCAATATTGATTTTGAAAATATATATCTCAAGGATAGAGGAATGCTTACTCAATTTATGAGGGAACTGACTCCTTTGCTAAAGGAACAGGGTCTTGTGGCTTCTATTGATGTTACCTTCAGATCCTCAAGCGAAAACTGGTCCATGTGTTACGACAGAAAGGCCCTGGCAGAGATAGTGGACTATGTTGCCGTTATGGCCTACGACCAGTATTGGGCATCAAGCCCCGTGGCGGGTTCGGTCGCAGAGCTGAACTGGGTCGAAAACGGTATAAAGAGGATACTGGAGGAAGTGCCTAACCATAAGGTACTTTTGGGGCTGCCCTTTTATACGAGGGTGTGGAAGGAAGAACCGGCAGGGGGCAAGGTCAAGGTGTCTTCAACTGCGGTGTCCATGGGCTCGGCAGATAGAATATTGTCTGAGAAGAAGCCCGAAATTATCTGGAAGGAAGAAATAGGGCAGCATTACGCAGAGTACAAGGAAGGCAAAAATACCACATATAAAATATGGATAGAAGACGACAGGTCCATAAATCTCAAATCTTCACTGGTGCACAAGTACGAGCTGGCCGGGGCGGCTTCCTGGAGAAGGGGCTTCGAGTCGGAAAGCATATGGGCAGTGCTCCGGGATAATTTGAAAGTGAAGCAGGATTATGCCCAATGGGCCAGTGCCAACCAGTGAACGCAAGAAAGCTTATAGACCTGCCAGTAGTAAATACTGGCAGGTTTTGATATCATATAGATATAATAATTGCAAGGGCTGATGGAATGACGGAACAAAAAGAGATAAAACTGTCCGTAAGGGACCTGGTGGAATATATATATTGCTCAGGGGACCTGGATTCAAGGTTCGTCGGAATGAGCAAAGCGATAGAAGGTGTAAGGCTGCACCAAAAAATACAGGAAATTAGGAAAGGTGAGGCTTCTCAATCAGGGGAAACTTACCTGAAGGAGGTCTTCATATCAAGAAAGATAAGCTTCCGGGACTTCAGCTTTATAATATCCGGAAGGATAGACGGGCTTGTAGAAAGCGGGCAGGGAATTACTGTAGAGGAGATTAAGACCACTACAAGGCCCTTAGAAGGTATAAAAGAGGATACTTACAGCGTACATTGGGCTCAGGCAAAATGCTATGCATATATGTACCTTGAGGAAAACGGGCTGGATTCAGCTTATATCCGGCTTACATACTATAACGCAGATGACGATGAACAGAAAGTTTTTGTAAAATTGTTCGGAATTGAAGAGCTTAAGGAATATTTTATGGGAGCCCTGGAAAAGTATTATGACTGGGCTGATACGATCCACAAATGGAGCGAATTGAGGGATTCAGCCATCCGGGGGATGGAGTTCCCCTACAGTGAATATCGCAAAAACCAGAGAAAACTTGCGGTTGCAGTATACAGGACAATTACAGCCTCCAAGAGAATTTTTGCCCAGGCCCCTACAGGGACCGGAAAGACGATTTCGGCTTTGTTTCCTTCAATTAAGGCTCTGGGGGAAGGCAGGGCAGAAAAAATTTTTTACCTTACAGCCAAAACCATAACAAGGCAGGTTGCATTGGATGCCCTATTCAGGATGTGTGAGAAAGGCCTTTATATCAAGGCTGTGGTACTGACAGCCAAAGAAAAAATATGCTTCAAGGAGGAAACGAACTGCAACCCTGAGTACTGCGAATATGCAAAAAGTTATTTCGACAAGGTCAATTCAGTATTGGGGGAGATTTTTGAAAAAGAGGGGATAATAACAAGGGAAATAGTGGAGGGATATGCAAGAAGACACACAATGTGCCCTTTTGAACTCTCTTTGGACTTGGCCTATTGTATGGATTGCATAATATGTGACTATAATTATGTTTTTGATCCCCGGGCGAGCCTAAAAAGGTTCTTTTTGGACAAGGAAAGCAATTATGTGCTTCTTATAGATGAGGCCCATAATCTTGTGGACCGCGCCCGGGAAATGTTTTCTGCTGAGCTTTATAAAAAACCCTTCCTGGATATGAAGCGGTCGATGAAGAGCGCTGCCCCACGCATATCAAAAGCCGCAACCAGGATCAATTCACTTTTTGTAGCCCTCAAAAAAAAGAGCAAGAATAAATGCTTCTCCATGGCAAGAGAGGATATAAAGGAGTTCTATCCGGCTCTCAGGGCTTTTATTAATGCGGGGGAAGAATGGCTAAGCTCAAACTACGGGGACAAAATTTACCGTGAGATGCTGGAACTTTACTTTGAGGCCACATCTTACTTAAGAATATATGAGATGCTTGACGAAAGGTATTCCATATATGCTGAACTGTCCGGGGGGGATATGAAAATAAAACTTTTTTGTCTGGACCCTTCCAGGCTTTTGGGCGAAATAACAGGTAAAATGAAGGCTTCCATATTCTACTCGGCTACCTTGACACCGCTGCACTATTTCAGGGATATACTTGGGGGAAGCGGGCAGGACTTCAATATTGAGCTGGATTCTCCCTTTTCGGAGTCAAACCTTTGTCTGACGATTGCCCAAAATGTTTCAACAAAGTATACGGACAGAGAACACAGCCTTGAATATGTAGCAGACTATATCAATACCGCAGTAAGCGGCAAGAAAGGGAATTACCTTGTATTTTTCCCCTCTTACAAATATATGAATGATGTGCATTTGATTTTTTCTTCTAGGTATCCCGAAATTGAGGCAATTATACAGAGGCCTGCAATGAAGGAGGAAGAAAAGGAGGATTTTCTACAGTGCTTTAGAGAAGACTGCGGAAAGGCTTTTCTTGGATTTGCGGTTATGGGGGGAATATTTTCCGAAGGGATAGATCTTGCGGGAGACAGGCTTATAGGGGCAATCATTGTCGGAGTGGGGCTCCCTCAGGTCTGTTTTGAACGGGATTTAATAATGGGCTTTTTTAGGGGTAAGAACAGTAAAGGTTTTGAATATGCATACATGTATCCGGGAATGAACAA